>PEXF01000039.1:345-3473 GCA_002779205.1 Candidatus Hydromicrobium americanum | reverse complement strand
AGGTATTACAAGAAATTTTTATTTAGAAAAACTCAAAAAATTTATCTCAACAAACCAAATAATAGCGATAACCGGAGCCAGAAGAAGTGGGAAATCTTTTATAATGAAGCAACTGGCAAAAAAATTGACTGACGAAGGTTTGGATAAAAAACAAATATTAATAATTAATTTTGAAGATCCTCGTTTTACTCAATTAGACTCAACACTACTTCAAAGAATATACGAAACATATTTAGAATCATTAAATCCTGAAGATAAACCATATATTTTTCTTGATGAAATTCAAGAAGTAGAAAACTGGGAAAAATGGGTTAGAATGATGCATGAGCTTGGAAAAGCAAAAATTATAGTTTCTGGCTCCAATGCAAAACTTCTAAGCAAAGAGCTTTCCACTCTCCTAACAGGAAGACATATTGATCTTACTGTTTTTCCTTTATCATTTAGAGAATTTTTATTTTTTAATGGCATAGAAGTAAAAGAAGAACTCGATATTATAAGTAAGAAAATTGAAATAAATAGACTGCTAAAAGAGTACTTTGAGTTTGGTTCTTTCCCAGAAGTAATATTGAACCCTGAGAAAGAACAAATACTACTTTCTTATTTTGATGACATAGTAAATAAAGATCTTGTTCGAAGATACAGAATAAGAAAACCGGAAAAGTTAAAAAGCCTTGTAATGTTTTACTTGAGTAATATTTCTTCACAAACAACCTTTAATGCTTTGAGAAAATATCTTTCAATCTCTACCAGCACAGCAGAAAAATTCTCAAATTATCTTGAAACAGTTTATCTTACTTTTTTTTTAAAAAGATTTTCTTTTAAATTTAAAAAACAGGAAAAAAGTCCCAGAAAGGTTTATTCAATTGATACAGGACTTTCTAATACTATTGGACTTAGATTCAGCCAAAATATAGGAAAGATTGCAGAAAATTTAGTATTTTTAGAATTATTGAGAAAAAAAATTACAAATCCTAAAATTGAACTTTATTATTGGAAAAATGAAAGACACCAGGAGGCAGATTTTGTTATAAAAGATGGGATAATTATTGAAAAACTTATTCAAGTTTGCTGGGATATAAATAAATTAAATACTAAAAAAAGAGAAACTGGAAGTTTAATTAAAGGATTAGAAGAATTAAAATTAAGTGAAGGGCTTATCATAACCGAGGAATATGAGGGTGAGGAAAATATTAAAGATAAAAAAATAAAATACCTACCTCTATATAAATGGCTACTTTTATAAGGGAGCTTAAGGCAATTGCAAGATGAGTAAAATGTGCTACCAATTTTGATATTGTTCTAAAAAAGAATACCAGGGCATATAAGTAACAGAGCCAAAATATTTCCCAGCCTCAGCACCTGAATATAATAAAAGACCGCCAGCCTTATACCCAATATGTACCTGGTATTCCTTTTCTTTTTCAATAAGATTTTTTATTTTTTCAACCATGATAGGACGAGCCGTTTGGTTATATTTAATTTCTGTAAAAAGGACTTGCTGATTTTTGCGATCTTCTAAAATAAGATCTGCTTCAAGCCCTAAATTGCTTCTAAAATAAAATAATTTATGGTCCTTTTTTAGATGCTGGATAGCTTTATAAATTTCTGCAATTAAATAATTTTCAAATATTGGTCCGCAGAGAGGTCCTTTTTCTAGCATTTCCAGTGTTCTTATTCCTGTTAAATAGCATACAAGTCCAGTATCCCAGAAATAAACTTTTGGGCGCTTTACAATTCTTTTACCCAGATTATGAAAGTACGGTTCAATAGAAAATACAATATAACTTGCTTCTAAAATAGAAAACCATGACTGAATAGTTTTATAATTTACACCCAGATCGTTAGCAAAGCTGGTGGCATTAAACTCTTGGCCTGTTTTTGCTGCCAGTAAATTGATAAATTTTTGGAAATCTTTCAGGTTTTCAATATTACTAAGAGCTCTAACATCACGTTCAATATAATTTTGGATATAGCTTTCAAACCATTCATAAGCACCATCGTATCCTCTAATAACCAATTCCGGATAGCTGCCGTAGAGTATTTGTTTGAACCTCTGCTCTCTTGGAATCTCTGAATACTGAAAAGGAAGAAGAGACATATTTCCGGTTCGTCCAGCCAGGGTTTCTGTAATTTCTCTGATCATATGAAACTGACTTGAACTGGTTAAGATAAATTTTCCGTAATTTTGACGATCTTTATCAATCAATAATTTTATATAATTAAATAACTGTGGAACACGCTGAACCTCATCAAAAATAACCTTATTATTATATTTCTCGAAAAAGCTCTGCGGATCACTTAAAAAATCTTCTACATTTTGGAGTCTATCAAAAGTAATATAACGAAATCTATTTTTAAGATACTCTTTTAGCATAGTTGATTTCCCGGACTGGCGGGGACCTGTAATAGTAATTGCCGGAAACAACGTTAAATATCGGTCGAGTGTTTTTTCTGACTGGCGAGGTAAGTACATAACGTGATAATATCATACAATTTAGTATTGTCAATACTAAATTGTAAGTATATCAGGTATTATTAAAAAACAGATCTTAATCTGATAGTACCTTCCCCGGTAATCCCTGAAGCCTGTTATACGTTAAATAAAAAATTTAAGCCTGATTCTATATTTTATTAAAAATCCTGATTACAAATTGCTTTACATAACATAAATTTTGTGTAATAATTTACACAATATTTATGTTCTCAATCTTCACAGTTTAATATTTTGTTCGAAACAGCGCAAAAAAAGGGGTGCTTATAAAAATGGCAAGAATAAACATATCCATTTCTGAAGATGCTTTGAAAAGGGTTGACAAATATAAGGAAATAGTAAACCTGACAAGATCAGGCCTTATAATAGAAGCGCTTGAAAATTATTTCGCCCGGTTACAGAGCAAAATCTTTGAAGAAAAAAAGAAAAAGGCTATTGAAGGTATTATTCAGATCAGAGAGAAAATAAGTGATGACCTCAAGGGCTGGAACTCGACTGAAGAAATAAAAAGACTGAGGGATAGCAGATGGGCAGGTTTACCAAAAAATGACAGAATACAATAATATAGAAGAACAAATCGATAATGATATTTTTATAATTTCTGAAAGTGCCATAAAAACTTTTAACAAAAAGGTTA
>PEXF01000039.1:0-205 GCA_002779205.1 Candidatus Hydromicrobium americanum | reverse complement strand
CTGGCAAACGTTCTAAGAAATAAAATTAAAAAATATCAGAATGTTAATTTAAATATAATAGACAGGTTATATAATCTTGGAATTATTTTTTATATTGATAAGGAAATTCTAAAAATTGCCACTAAAATAGCAGCTGATATAAATGAGAATGTCTATGACTGCATCTTTATTGCTACTGCGGAGAGGTTTAATTGTAAGCTTCTTA
>PEXF01000090.1:445-3504 GCA_002779205.1 Candidatus Hydromicrobium americanum | reverse complement strand
TCATCATAAATATCTTGATAAATCCCATATTTTAGTTTCAGCTCTTTATTTCGTACAACACTTGAAAGATGTGCATCATTAGAAGATATCATCTTATGAGCAAATAAAAAGACAGCACCCAAAGTATTATAAGGATGTTCATCTATTCTATGATGGTCTAACCGAAGTTCATGCCCGGTATATGCTATTAAGCCACACAGTAGGAAGTCAGTGACCAAACATAATATCCCTTTTTGAAAGTCTCCGTTATAAAATTGTCCAGTTCCTGGTATCATCCATGATAATATAAAAGAAAGCCCCGGGTCTCTTCTTTCTTTATTATATACCTCATATCTC
Organism: Candidatus Hydromicrobium americanum; assembly: GCA_002779205.1. GTDB lineage: Bacteria > Actinomycetota > Humimicrobiia > Humimicrobiales > Humimicrobiaceae > Hydromicrobium > Hydromicrobium americanum. The sequence goes on along the minus strand of PEXF01000090.1, from coordinate 3,168 downwards.
CATTTAAAATAGGTCGTATCTGCTCCAGAGAATTCTGAAGTACTAAAACAAAAAGCCATTAAATAAATACCGAGCAACATAAACTCTTGTCCATTTGACAAATCGTGAATAATGTAATATCTGAGCTTCCTATTGTCAAGAAAAAATATAATATAAAGAAAAAAACACTTGACATACTCTACTAATTCAGTAAAGTATATGTGATATTTCAATTTTCTTGACTACTCTTTGACCTATGTGAAGAAGCAAAGTGTAAAAAAATTGAACTATTCTGTAACAGAAGATAGAAAAGGAGGCAAAATGGCTGAAAGAATAGGTGTATATGTGTGTAAGTGTGGTCCAAATATAGGAGATAAGATTGATGTTAATGCCATCGTCAACGATGTGAAGAGTATTGAGAATATAGCAGCGGCAAAAAGCCATAATCTCCTGTGCTCTGGTGATGGACTGAAGTTTCTCAAATCGGAGATAGAAAATGAGAAACTCTCAAGGGTTGTGATTGCTGCCTGCACTCCGAAGATGTACGAGCTAAAATTTATGAGGACATGTGAATCCGCAGGGCTGAATCCTTATCTTATGCAAATGACAAACATAAGAGAGCAATGTGCTTGGATAACTCAGGATAAATCTGATGCCACGGAGAAAGCAAGAAGTTTAATTACAGCTGCAATAAACAGGGTCTCTTTGCAGGAATCTATAGAAAAAAAGGAAATTGATATTCAGCCCAATGTTCTTGTAGTAGGTGGAGGAGTAGCTGGATTAGAGGCATGTCTATCACTCGCACAGAAGGGTAGGAAAGTCTATCTTGTGGAAAAAAGCCCCTGTATTGGTGGAATCACAGCAAGATTTGAAGAAGTTTACCCAACTATGGAGTGTGCACCTTGTATGATAGCGCCTGAACTACAAGAAGTCCTTCAAAAAGAGAATATAGAAACACTTACTTATAGCGAAATAGAGAAGGTTGTTGGGTCGTTTGGAAATTTCACTGTCAGTATCAAGAAAAAAGCCAGATATGTAAGTGAATCCGCTTGTATCGGATGTTCTGCCTGTTTTGAGCCCTGTCCTGTAGAGGTGCCAAATGAGTTTGATGAGAGATTGTCAAAGCGAAAAGCAATCTATATTCCATTTGCAGGTGCTCTTCCAAATGTGCCTGTTATAGATAAAGATAATTGCAAAAAATTGAATGGAGAAGAATGTAACTTATGTAGAGAAAGTTGTCCATTTGAAGCTATAAATTTTGATGATGAGGACAAGATAATTGAGAAGAATGTAGGAGCTATTATATTAGCCACAGGCAGTACACTTTTTGATGCTAAATCACTTCCTCAATATGGATATGGGAAGTTTGATAATGTGGTAACAGCACTGCAACTTGAGAGGTTGAATGCCTCAAATGGGCCCACAGGCGGGAATATTCAACTGAAAAATGGCAAGAAACCTGAATCCATAGCTTTTATTTATTGTGTTGGCAGGAAAGAAAAAGGTTACTGCTCAGGAATATGTTGTTCGTATTCTCTTGCATTGGCACATCTTGTGAAGAAAAAGTTGCCCGGAATAAAGATATGTTCTTTCTATTCTGACCTATGTTTGCCGAAAAAAGAGCATCAAAAGATGTTCTATGAGGCAGTAAATAAGGACATAGAATTTATAAGAAGCGATGAGACTGCAAGTGTTTCTGCTGAAGGAGAAAAATTAATTGTGGAAACTGATGCCAAGAAAGTCTCTGTGGATATGGTAGTTCTTGCCCCTGCTGTTATCCCTGACACAGATACTATGAAGATAGCGGAGATTCTTGATATACCCTGTGACGAGCATGGCTTCTTGGCTGAAGAGCATACTCTAATGAAGCCGTTTGCCACATCACTTGAAGGCGTTTTTGCTGTAGGTAGTTGCCAGGGACCAAAAGATATTGGAGATGCTGTGGCACAAGCAGGTGCAGCCGCAGGAAGGATACTTTCAAGACTTATACCTGGTGAAAAACTTGAGTTAGAAGCAAAAGTAACAGAGATAAATGAAGACTTGTGTGGTGGTTGTAACATATGCATTTCTTTATGTCCCTACTCTGCTATATCTCGGGATGTGGAGAAAAAGATTGCAGTTGTGGATGAGACGCTTTGCAGGGGATGTGGAACTTGTGTGTCAGCCTGTCCAACAGGTGCAGCCAAAGCAAGACACTTTACAAAAGAGCAAATATTTGCTGAAATTAAGGGGGTGACAAGATGAATAAGCCAAAAATTGTTAGTTTTCTCTGTAATTGGTGCTCATATGAGGGAGCTGATAAAGCAGGTAACGCCCGATTGAATTATCCAGCAAATATACGAGTTATTAAAGTTATGTGCAGTGGTCGTGTAGCTCCAGAGTTCATAATTCAAGCTTTTAAAGAAGGAGCAAGTGGTGTGTTAATTTTAGGATGCCATCCCAGGGATTGTCATTACAAAAGAGGAAATTATAAGGCATTACGAAGAGCATATCTTTTGAAGAAAACTTTGAAGCAACTGGGGATTGAGGAAAAGAGAGTAAGACTGGATTGGGTCGCAGCAGGCGAAGGAGAGAAATTTGCAAAAGTAGCAAACGAGATGACAGAAACTATTGAGAGATTGGGTCCTTTAGAATTGTCTGTGTAGGAGTCCCAATTTATCGGGGCGATTACCTTAAAAGGAGGACGATTATGGCTAAACCAAAAGTAGCATTTTATTGGTGTGCATCATGTGGTGGATGTGAGG
>PEXF01000090.1:0-229 GCA_002779205.1 Candidatus Hydromicrobium americanum | reverse complement strand
TTCTTATATCCAGGCAACCATCTTTTAGTAATCTCTGCTGTTTTTTTTAAGGTTTCTCTTGATATTTTCGAGGGAATCACTAAAGATCCGAAAACTGCTGCTCTGCAAGCAACTAACGGTCTTCGTGCCCACCAGATATGAAGAGTTGATATGTGTCCTTGTCGAATACTCTTTTCTCGAGCTGATTCACGGCTAATGTCTTCTAGTGGTATTGTTTCTTCGATTAGAC
>PEXF01000017.1 GCA_002779205.1 Candidatus Hydromicrobium americanum | reverse complement strand
TCTTTATTAGAATAATTATAAGTTTTATTAAAATTTAGATTATTTTCAAGAATAATCTTTTTTATTTTTTTTACAGTTCTAATTAAATCTCTTTTTTTGTTTTCCATACCTAAAGAAAATCTTATTGCATTATGAGCTAAACTTTCAGGAATACCCATTGCTAATAATACATGTGAAGGCTCGAGACTATCAGATGTACAGGCAGAACCAGAAGAAACATATACGCTCTGCTTACTTAATAATGATATCAATATTTCACTATCAATCCCTTTAAAGCATACATTTAATGTATTGGGAAGACAGTTCTTTTCTGGGCTATTTATTCTGATATTTATAATATCTGAAAGTTCTCTGATTAATCTTTCCTTTAAAAACTCTTTCAAAGCCGTCATTACGGCGATATTTCTTTCCAGATTTTCTCTCGCAAGCTTACAAGCATAACCAAAAGCTATTATTGAAACCAAATTTTCTGTCCCCGGTCTGATTCCTTTCTCCTGATGCCCGCCAAAAAATAGTGGATATATACCAGTACCTTTTTTTATATACAGTGCTCCTACTCCCTTTGGACCATAAATTTTATGTGAGGATATTGAAAGCATATCAATTCCTAAATCCTTCACATCAATCCTAACCTTTCCCAGTCCCTGAACAGCATCACAATGAAAAACGATATTTTTATTTTTTGATTTGGCAATTTTTACCATTTCTTTGATAGGTTGAATAGAACCTACTTCATTATTTGCCAGCATAACAGATATTAAGACAGTATTTGAATCTATGCTGTACTTAAACTCTTTTAATTTAACAAACCCGGATTTATCTACGGGCAAAAAAACCACATCATAATCTTTATTTTTTCCTTTACTTAGCTCCTTAAATATATTTAATACTGATAAATGTTCTATTTCAGTAGTAATAATTCGTTTTTTGGTATTAGTTTTACCAAATTTTTGAAAATAACTAAGTAAACCCTGTATTGCAAGATTATTAGATTCGGTTCCACCACTGGTAAAATAAACCTCATTTTTCCTGCAGTTTATAATCTTTGCCACTTTCTCTCTGGATTTTTCTACCTCTGCCCTGCTAATTTTTCCAATTTGGTAAGGTGAAGATGGATTACCATATAAAAATCTGCTATATGTATTAATTATTCTACCAATAGAATTGTCTAAAGGTGTTGTAGCATTGTGATCTAAGTATATAACCATAATTATTTTCCTTACGGATCAGATTCATCTTCACCAGACTTCGCATAGCTCCTGGCACTAGAGCTGTTTCCAGGCTTTTCATTACTTCTTCTTGTGCTGGCATAGATTTCCCCCAATATTAGTTATTAAGCTTAAATCTAGTGCAGCCGTTCGGTCAGGTTAGGCAGCTTACCTGCAAGGTAAAGCTTGACTGTTTCGTCAATGCTCCCAACATCGGTGACTATTGTCTCAATGCCGCGGCGCTTCAGGCTTTCATAGGCTCCCCATCCCATACCTCCAGCTATAAGCACCTTGCAATCATCAATACTCTGAGCCATAGTGTCGTGCCTTGACTGTGCGCCGGCATCATAACCGTGCCGTTCTCCAGGTACTGTATCAGTATGTTGATTGACAGCAAAGGTGTGGTGCCCTGCTTTGGATCTGGTTTCCTTGCTCACAACCTTACCACCGTCCACTGTTACTACAACATACAGCGGCGCTCGACCAAAGTGCTGACTAATCGTAGTTCCATCTTCACTTATAACAGCTATCTTCATCAGTTCAATCCCTCCTAATCTTTTAGTTCGTTTTTGGCTTGCCGCCGATAAAGGACAGCCTGATCATAACTTCCCTCACTTCGGCAAGATATTTTTAGATTCATCACGTAATTTCTGTTATTCAGGAGATTTGAGATACTGCTAGCCTTTCTCAAATCTCTACCAAACCTCCTCTCTATCCCTTTCATACAGAAACCATCTAAGGCAACTGTTGAGTGCAATCTCATTGGAGTAAAATCTCTATCAATGAATTGTAAATTGTACATATAATCAAATTTTAGTAATGTTTAAGATAAAAGTCCCTGTATTATAATATCAACTGCAGCATCTTCTGCAAGCCCGCGCGATAATAGAGTTTCAAGCTGCTTTGAATCCACACTGCCAATTGAAGCTTCGTGGGTTATATGTGCGGTAGGGTTTTTAACTTCAACTATTGGAGTTGCACTTGCAGATGCACTATCCTGTACTATTTCTTTACAGTCAACATGACCTCTTGAGTGAGCACCTGTCGCAATAAGCTTATTAAAAATTTCTGCTTTTGCGTTATCTCTTAATGCAACTCTGGAAGTTAAAACTCCTCTTGAGTTTTCGCCTTCAAGAAATCCGGTTTCTTTTATGATAATTATATCTTTATCTGTTCCGTTTATCCTTGCAGTCATTTCCATTACTGAGTCCTCTAAACATATCGTTTCAATATCTATATCAATATAACCAACTCTTCCTTTTATAAGCTCGAATTCTGTTTTAAACCTTGCACCCTTTTTTAAAATCACCCGCGTTTTAGGAATAACCCTTACTCCTCCGTCTTTGCTATGTATGTGCCTTTCAAAATATGAATAATGGGCATTTTCCCCAACATTGATTTTTGCATCCATATTGTGAAGAACATCTTTAGCAAAAGGAAATACGCAATGTGCAAAAAGTGAGACTGAAGCATTATTTTTAATATCAGCATCAATTATTATGTTCTGGATTGCATTTTCAGATGTTACGCCAAAACAAAGATGTACAGGTTTTTCGATAATTGCACCCTCTTTAACAATAAGTTTAATTTTTACTCCATCTTTTATTTCTTCAGGCAAAACTTCAATCCCTTCGACAAGATTTGAATCCAGGATTTTGTCTTTATTTATTATAAGCCTTGCAGTGCCTGGATCATGAATAATGTCTTTAAGATTGGCGGCTTCGTATAATATGTTTTCTTCCATTTTTGTTTTAAAGGTTTAATTTCCAATATTTTTATTTATATTATCTTAAAAAATTAAAATTTATAATAAAACTTCTTCCTTTGTATCGGAAATATCCGGAATATTTTTATGCGGACATGGCATACATTTACCTTTAAAATATTTTTTTATTTCCTCAACACTACCTTCATCTATGATAGACCCATTACACATGAGATATGCATATTCTGCCTGCTTTAAAACTTCAAGGCTATGGGTAATTAGAAATATTGTTGAGCCTTTTTTCCGAAGATATTTTATTGCTCCGAAAATATTTTTAAGGGAAGCAACATCGATACCTGAATCGGGTTCATCAAGGATAACAAGGCCTGGCTGCATTGCAACTATTGAAGCTAGCTCTATCTTTTTTCTTTCACCCCCGGAAAGACTTTTGTCAACTGCCCTTGAATAATATGTCAAATAGTCGATACCTGCTATATTCATAGATTTTACTATTGTATTTTTATCTTTATCTTTTGAAGATGCAGTTAAAAACTGTGAGACTTTAAGTCCTTCATAACGCGCCGGTTCCTGCCAGCCGAGAGTCATGCCAAGCTTTGCCCGTTCATAAATGCCAAGTTTTTTTAAGGATTTTTTTTTAAAAAAAATCT
>PEXF01000012.1 GCA_002779205.1 Candidatus Hydromicrobium americanum | reverse complement strand
GCAAGAAGGATAGGGGCAAGGATAAGGGCAAAAAAGGTAAGAAGAAAAAATGATTAACAAAACCAGAGGTATCCTTTACAAATTAGCTAAACTATTGGGCGATCTATCAGCAATAAGCAGTAGAAAGCCAGGCAAAGTAACAAAAAGAATTACCAGGAGAATTACGGGAAAGGCAACAGGAAGAGTATTTAGAAAACTGTTTAAGTAATTTTAGAGTATATTAAAGAATAGATTTACTCTACAAACTGTCTGTCAGCTTAACTTAATTTTTGATAAATTTAATTTTAGATATAAATGTATCTCTTCCCATTTTCGTTGCTTCTAGGAGCATCCTAGCGCTTTATATTTGCTGTTTTAGCCACTTACCTAAAGCTCACTAAAAAACAAATTTTTCCTTGACACCAGTTTCCTTTTTGCTATATTTATAATTGTCCTTAGATCAGGAGGCAACTTTCAGTAGTAGCTGAAATCTACAAACGAAAGAATGTAGAAAGTAAGTTAAAACTGGAAAACCCCTTAGAAAAGTTCTAAGGCAGGACCCCAAGATGTTGATTAGCCTAAAGCGTAAGCTATGGTAAAAGATAACTCGGGGTTTCTTTTTTATACAACTTTTTTTTAATTTTACTCTGCCAACTGTTTGTCAGGGATAGTTAAAAGAGCCAGTATAAAAAAATAATAGGCAAGATATACAAACGTAACACACTTTGCCATATTGGTTACTTTTGATTTTTAAATGACACTAAAAATAGTAAACTTGACAAAGATTGACAATAATGTTAATTTTTAACAATAAAAAATCAATAAATTTATATATATTTATTAAGACAACAGCAGGGACTCCCTGCTTAAAGGCCTCATTTTGGGGCCTTTAGTTTTATAATAAAGGAAAGTTCCATGCCCAATAAAGTTATATTCTATATTGATGGATTAAATCTATACAATGGATTAAAGGAAGCCCATCTAAGAAAATATTATTGGTTGAACTTGTATGAATTAGCAAAGAAGTTGTGCTTTGAAGATGAAAAAATAATTAATGTAAAATATTTTACTAGCATTGTTTCTTCAAAATTTGATATAGGTAAATATTATAGGCAAGCCACATATATTGGTGTTCTAAAAACTTTGTCCAGGAGATTTAAGATAATAACTGGCCGGCACCAAAGAGGTAAAAAAACCTGCGGTCATTGTGGCTATACTTCTATTACATTTAAAGAAAAAATGACTGATGTAAATATTGGAAGCCAAATATTTGAAGACGCACATTTGGGAAAATGCGATATTATAAAGCTTATATCAGGAGACAGCGATTTAATTCCTATTTGCAAAACTGTTATTAAATTATTTCCTGATATAAAATTGATTATCCTTTTCCCCCCTAAAAGACATACGGCAAAAATGGAGAAATACTGTACCTCTTCCAGAGTAATTTTTCCAAATATAATTAAAAGTTGTCAATTTCCCGAAATTGTTATTAATAAAAAAGGTAAAAATTTTATTAAACCAGAATATTGGAGTTAATTGAAAGCATTGTTTGCTGTACTAGCTATCCAACAGCTCATTAATCCATTGTTTCGGCTCTAACCCCAGCATCTATCAATAAATCTATTTTTATAATTAATAATTATTTACCCATTATTCATATTTTATGTTATAATAACTTCACAAGAGATTAACTTATACCATAACTATATTTAATAAATGCAAGAAGTTATATTAATATATACACAATAGGTAATAATAGATAAGTAAGGAATATGACTTGATTAAGTCTAAAAATATTAAAATTGGAATAGTTAACCAAAAAGGTGGGGTCGGGAAAACCACATTAACACAAAACCTGGCATGCTCTTTAAACAATGAGCATAATAAAAAAGTTTTAGCGATAGATTTAGATCCTCAATCGAGCCTTACTACATGCTTGGGTTATAACTCAGATGACCTGGAAAATACAATAACTAAAGCAATCAAAAAAACAATAAATGGTGAAGAAATCGATATAAGAGAATACATTTTAAAAAATAAAGAAGGGATTTACCTAATTGGATCAGATATCCTATTAACTAAAATTGAAAGAGCCCTGGCCCCTGAGACAATGAGGGAATTTGTTTTAAAAAGAACCCTAAAAGGCCTGGAAGCTCTAAATTTTGATTTTATACTGGTAGATAGCCCACCTTTTTTAAGTCTTATAAGCGACAATATACTCACTTTTGTAGATAGTGTTTTGATACCCATATCACCGGAATTTTTATCATATAAAGCATTTTCAATAATTGCAGGGAGTTTAAAAGAGATTAAAGATAAAACAAACCCCGATCTTGAAACCATAGGGATAATTTTTAACCAGGTAGATCTCCGGACCTTCCACCATAAAAATATTATGGAATATTCAAAAAAAACTCTAGGGGAAAATATTTACATCTTTAATTCAATAATTAGAACCAATACCCTAATAAGAGAATCTCAATTAAAGGGGCAAAGTATATTAACGTATGACCCTAGTTCAAATGGAGCTAAGGACTTTAAAGCCTTTGTTAATGAATTTTTAAAAATAACGAATTTAGGGGGTGATTAAATCATGGTAAAAAAAACGAAAATTGAAGAAATTTATAGCGACTTACCTAAAGTTGAAACTAAGCACAAAGAAAAAGAAGATAAATTTGTAAGAGTCAATTTTTATATCCGGGCAGATGAGAAGGAAAGATTGAAACAATATGCTGAGCAAATAGCGCCACGGCATCTAAAAGTAACCCAGTCAGAAGTGATCCGTTATATGGTTGAAGTATTTGACCTGGAGCAAGCTAAAAAAGACTTCTTTAAAGTTAAGGATAATTAATGAAATTAGAAAACGTAATTTATAGTGGTGATAATTTAACCTGGTTAAAAAAATGAATACTGACCTAACCTTTATAACAAATGAAGAAGAACAAACCTTAAAAAACAGATTTGAAGTATTAATTAAAGATTCTAAATTCTTCAACTGTCTTGTTGGTTATTTTTATTCAAGTGGATTCCATGCAATTTACAAATCCCTGGAAAAAACCGAAAAGATAAGAATACTTATTGGAATCAGTACCAGCAAGAAGGTATTTGATTTGATTGATTCTTCAGTAGATTCATTTTCTCAATCATCGAATCTATCCTCGACACCATTAATTTTAGATAAGACATTTTTATTATCTTCTTCATCAGCTTCAGAAAAACAGCTTCAACTTCAGCTTTCTCATTCCGAGGTTAAAGAAGAATTTGAAAATATAACCATAAATGAATTTGAAGAGTCAGAAGACAGGAAAGAAACTGAAGAAGGTGTCACTAGGTTTATAGAATGGGTAAAAAGCAAAAAACTAGAGATCAGGGCTTATCCATCTCAGAATATCCACGCAAAACTCTATATAATGACCTTCCTCGAAGGTGACAGGGACATCGGCCGGGTTATTACCGGCTCAAGCAATTTCAGCCAATCTGGCCTTATTGATAATCTTGAATTTAATATAGAGCTAAAAAACCGCGCAGATTATGATTTTGCCCTCACAAAATTTAATCAGCTCTGGGCAGACGCTGTAGATGTAAGCGAGAAATATATCCAAACCATAAATACAAAAACCTGGTTAAACCAGGATATCACT
>PEXF01000083.1:1248-3358 GCA_002779205.1 Candidatus Hydromicrobium americanum | reverse complement strand
TTAACGATGGCTGGAATAAAAATATCATCTCTTCTGTATTTTTCTGTTAGAAAATCCAACGAAGGTCTCCCGCCTTTAGATAAAACTTTTTTATCTAAAAATCCTTCATTAACTAATTTTTCGATACTTTCTTTTAATAATATTTTATCTATATTTTTTATTATTTCGCCAGCCATAATTCTGCCCGGATTTACTTCTAATATTGTCCAGATATTAACCTTAACGATTCCGTCCTGTGGCAAGTTTTTAGACTCAGTATCACTTAAACTCGATGCGCCGTGAAGCACTATTTGCCTTCCTATTTTATCTCTAATTTTTTGAGCTGCATCTCTATGATACTTCTTTAAAGCACTTTCTGTTCTTCTATGTTCTGTCCCTAAGTTAGCAACTACCAAATCAACTCCAGTTTCTTTAAAATAAATCTCTGCATTATCTGCTTTAGTAATATTTTCTTTTACTTCGAGTTTTTCATTACTTTCGCTATAATTATATATTTCATCAACACAACCTTCTATAACAAAATCTTTTTTATACTTTTTAACAAAATCTTTTACCATTTTAATATTATCATTAAGACTATAATGACTACAATCATACATAATGGAAGATATAAAATCTTTATTTTCCTTAAATATCCAATCATCATCGCCTGGTTGAGCATGATCTAAATGCACAATAACATTTATATCGTTAAATTGACCTTTGTCTCTTGCAATTCTTTCGATATCATCTCTTACTGCTAATAATCCTTCTTTAAAATCGCTTAATCCAGAGTAATTTTTTAGCTGCTGTCTCTGCTTATAACTTGCTGTAAAAGCAATAATAAGCGGTAATTGTCCTTTTATATTTTTCGCTTCTTTAAATTTTTTTGCCCCCATAAAGATTGCTTCTGTTGTCATAATATTTTCTGTGCAAAAACATGGTAAACTATTTCCAGTTTTTTTTACTTTATCAATTATTTCCCTTGCTTTTTCTCCGTTTCTCATTATTGGCATAGCTTTTCTCCTCGTATACTATTTTAAATTCTCTTTAAAAAAATTTATTTTCTTTTACTGATTTTTCTAGTTTGCTCATATTTCTTTCCTTATATTTTGTATAATGCTTTAATTTCTTCTGAATATTTTTCGCATTTTGCAATTATATCCTTATGCTTATTCTTATCAAATCCGCATACATTTACCAGTACATACTCTATGCCATTATTAAAATATTTTTCAACAAATTCAATATCTCTATCAAACATAGCGTCTGATTCATCGGCTGCTCTAAAATAAAAACCGCAAACCAAAGCATAAAGAATTTTATCCACATTCATATTGTACTTCAACCCTTTTATTATGGCTCCAGCCAATCTATCCTCTGGTCCTAATTTTCTTAACAGGTCTCTTCCTACTCTATAAATTGTATCGCCTAAAGCCTTATTCATAAATCGTTTTAATAAATCATCAATATGGTCTTCCAAATCTTTCTTTGTAAACTCGCCAGGATATTCTTTCATTAATATTTCTGATGCTTGCATCATTGTTTCTTTAGTTTGATTATATAATTCTTTTACAGCCAATGCCTCGTATAAATAAACAAATTTTTTATCATATAAATATCCCAGATACGAAATCGTAGCATGGCCAAGATTATGAATAAATGACTTTCTGTCAACCCATGCCTTCATGTTATCTTTTGGAGAAAGACCTTTAACATTGGGTATTGGATTTTTAAAAGCTTTTTTATCTAAGATTAGATTATTATATGATTCAGCAAAAATTTGTAATATATCTTCATCCATGTCTTTTTTTGACATTATTGGCACCATTTTACCAATACTAGTTTCTACAAGCCCAACTAATTTTTTAAAAGGATAATCATTTCCAACAATTTTAACTATCTCTTTTTCAAAATATTCCGCTGCATCTCTCATGTTCTCTGCTATTATTATGTCAAGAGGAAGATTTTTATCTTTACTATATCTTTTAATTAATCCTTGTGCTATTAAAGGAATAATATGAGGCAAAGCATTATTACCAACCGAAGTCGCAACAACATCAGCAGTACTTACTTCTTCTGCTACTTTTTCTTTATCTGATGCTAAAACGCCGCGTACATTAGTAACTTT
>PEXF01000083.1:0-1202 GCA_002779205.1 Candidatus Hydromicrobium americanum | reverse complement strand
CTTTTATTTAGCGCTTCAATCACTGGCTCTAAAATATCTATAAAAACTACTTCATAACCAGACCTGCTAAACAATTGTCCAACAAATGATCGTCCGATTTTACCGGCTCCAAATAAAACTAGCTTTTTCATTTTCTAAAAATACTCTTTGCTTAATATTTTTCTTTTATCAAATAAAATATATTTAATTATAATGATTATTAATAATATAACCATACAATTTGTAATACTTTTTAAATAGGCAATTCGTCTTCTTGACAGTTGCTTTTACATCCTCGGGTTTATAAGATTCCATCAATGGAAGATCAACACCCACTTTCAAACTGTCAATACCAACTTCCTCTAACATTTGAAGGGTTTCATCATTGTTGCCGGTAATTTCGGGATGGGTTTGGAGAGCCAATATAACCCCCTTATCCTTGGCGTATTTTGATATCTCAGTCAATGCCATGCGGACCTGATGCCAAGCATCCAGGAAGTCATCCCCTCTGAAAACTCTTCGTGAACGAGCCTCAAAACTTGGTAGACCATAACTCTGTCCCGCCCACGGATTCTGAAAATATCCCCAGAGTGAAGCCATGACTCGAACAATATTACCACCTAAATCCACAGCAAGGTCAATACACTGCTTGGTGAACATGATTTCTTTTTCGGTATTGAATACGAGTACATGATTGCTGTCTACAAAATTATTGCAGCAAACAATTCCACCCACTTCAAGATCAAGTTCCTTATATAGATCGACAAGTTTCTTTCGTCTGTAAGTGTCAAAATCCATAGGGAACCCAAGTGGACGATGGGCAAAAATACATGCGACGTCATAACCATATTTTTACCGCCCTACGGACGGAACCCTCCAAGGACAACTTTTCAAAATCTTTTGTTAAATAACCTCCATAACCGATGCTATCAAGACTTAGCTTCATATTCATTTCTCCTTACTTAAATTTTTACTTGAAGATTCCAGAGATTAATAATACTATCTGTAATGCACTCTGTATCTTCAAAAGATATTATTTTATCTTTCTCTATACTTCTTTTAACTTTACTTTTTTCAACTAATCCTATGGGAACATAATTTTTATTTAGCATTTCTTTATAATCAATTGCAAGCCCTGAAAAATCATAACCCCCCGCTGCGCCAATAATGTCCTCTGGTTTTAAATCTTTCTTTGCTTTTGCTACAACTGAAGTTATTATTTT
>PEXF01000143.1:552-4105 GCA_002779205.1 Candidatus Hydromicrobium americanum | reverse complement strand
AATGAATACAAAATTATCCCTACTGGCATTGGTATTGAAATCCCAACGGGCTTTGAAGCCCAAATTAGACCAAGAAGCGGACTCGCTTTAAAACACGGCATCGGAATCTTGAATTCCCCAGGCACCATTGATTCAGATTACAGAGGAGAAATAAAAGTTATCTTATTTAATCTTGGCAAACAATCTTTTATTGTGAAACCCGGTATGAGAATCGCACAACTTGTAATTGCAAAAACCTATCAAGTAGAGATAGTAGAAACCGAACTTTCTGATACATCACGAGGAATTCGTGGCTTCGGCTCTACGGGAGACTAAGAAAATTTTCGCATTGAACTTGTGCTTGAAATTTGCAATCTGTAATCTATAATTTGTAATTGAAAATTCGTAACCCTACCCTTTAGGAATGAATAATTTTACTCCTTACCCGACCACGAACCACGAACACGAACATATTTTTGAAACCACGAATAAACACGGATGAACACGAATTTATCCTCAAATAATCTGTGTCTATCTGTGTTCATCTGTGGTTAATGAACTTCATTTTTTGAAAGCAGGGATAAACACGGATGAACACAAATCACGAACCACGACCACGACAGATGCCCACGAACCACGACCACGAACTACGAACTAAGATACTCATTTCCCTCTGGCCCGGTCTCGGTGATGTCATTTTTGCTACCCCTGTATTCAGAACCCTCCGCAAAAAATTCCCCGATGCTCATATCACTGCCCTAATTTGGTCTACCGTAGCAAGAGAACTTTTAAACACCAACCCATATATTGATGAACTTGTAGAGGGCTCTTTCCTGAAAATCCGCTCCCTTGCCTCCAAATTCAAGAACTACGATATAGGAATCCAATGTTCTCACCCTGTCCAATTCCTCTTTATCCTTGCTGGAATTAAAAAACGAGTTAGCTTTAATGGTAATCCTCTTTGGTGGCTATATCCTGCTGGCTCCAATAACTTCCATTCCACTGAATACTTCCTGCGGACTGTTGATAAGATAGACGGAGTAAAGTTTAGAGATGGAAATTATTGGGATATATTTTTAGAAAAAAAAGAACTTGCTCCCGCTCAATCTATACTAAAAGATTTTAGAAATCCTGATTCTCCTCTCGTAGCCATACATCCCGGAGCAAGAAATAATAAATGTAAACGATGGGAAGTTCATAAATTTGCTCACCTTTGCAATTTTCTTATAGATAAATTTAACGTTAAAATAGTTCTTATTGGGGGCAAGAAAGACATAGAATTATGCAACTTCATAGAAAACCACATACCTCTCTGTCATTCCGAACTTGTTTCGGAATCTCAATACAATTCCACTTCTAACTTCTTAAACCTTGCTGGCAAACTCTCTCTCCGAGAATCTGCCGCCATCATTAAATTATGTGATTTATTCGTAGGCAATGCTTCTGGACCCACTTACATTGCTTCGGCTCTCGGCACTCCTGTTGTTGCTATATTTGGTCCTGACAATCCAAGAAATTTCGGTCCCATCGGTGAACCGCTTGGTGAACCCCTCGGTGAATCGCTCGGCAAAAATGTCCAAGTTGTTACTCCTAAACTCAAGTGTGCTCCCTGTCTTCATTTCTATAGACACTTCCTTCGGGGTCTTAGATTAAGATATATCCCTTTCTGCAAAGCCATGCAATCTATCCAAACCGACGAGGTATTTAACGCCTGCTCCCATTTCTTGAAGTAACTCCCAACTCATCACCTGCATCCAGTAATCAGATAGAGTTTTGAGATAGAGATAGAGAAAAAATAGAGTCTTGAGATAGAGATAGAGATAGAGAAAAAACTCTGTCTCAAATCTCTATCTCTGTCTATCCAGTAATCTATAATCTCCATCCGATAAATCCTTAAACTTTCGTGTTCTTCGTGGTTCGTTTTTTTCTTGACTTCCTTGTATTTTAAAAATATATTATTTTTAAGTTTTTGGTAGTGTGAAAAATTTTATGAAAGAAACCACGGAGGGCATAGAGAAAAAATTAGTTCTCTGTGGTTTGAGTTTTTACAGTACGAAATACTTACAATGGAGGTGAAAATGAAGCTTACACCTGTAGAACTAAGGAAACTTGAGTTTAAAAAAGCAATGCGCGGTATAGACCCTAAAGAAGTGAATTTCTATATCAATCAAGCCGCTGATGAACTTGAACGACTATTGCTGGAAAACAAGAAGTTCTCTGAAAAGCTTGAACGATATGATAAACTTGAGTCTACAATTAAGGAAGCGGTTTTGCAGTCCCAGGAAATAAAGAAAACACAAGAAGGGCAGGCAAAAAAAGAAGCTGAACTGATTATTGAAAAAGCAAAACTGGAAGCCGAGAAAATCAAAGGCGGATTATCAGAGCTAAAAAATAAGCGAGACCTCTTTTTAGTAGAATTTAAGACGCTTCTTAGTTCTTATCTCTCACTTATTGAGAAAATAGAGAAAGAACCAAAAATCTTTGCTGAAGAGAAGCAAGAAGTCCCTGAACCCAAAGAAACTCCACCCACAGAAGAGGAAAAAGTGGAATCCTCTGAAGTTGAAAAAACTCCAGCTCCAGAACCAGTTGAGGAGACCGAACCTCTTGCAAAACATGAGAAGCCGACCTGTCCTCCCGACGCAGAAAAAGTAACTGATGACGAAGAAACTGTAATAGACGAGATTCAAGCTAAAGAGTAAACTGTAGTATCTTTAAATGATGGCTACAGTATTTGAGTAAAAGAGCGAGAAGAAAATTTTCTGTGCTGTCGGGAGTTACCTCCCGACAGAAACTGACAGAGGCATTAAGTCAGGAGGAAACTCCAGACTCCACGAATGTCCTGTAAATAAGTTTACAGTTATGGGTAGGTTGAAGCCCTCGCTTCAACCAAAGGTAGGAACAATGAAAACAATGAAAACAATGATTGAGGAGACCGTTAAAGTTATCGGAGAAAAAACTAATTTTAAGCCAAAAATCGGTATAATTCTTGGAACTGGTCTCGGCAGACTTGTCCAGAGCATAAAAGAAGAGATTTCTATTCCATATAAAGAACTACCTAATTTCCCACTCTCTACGGTTGAATCACATGAAGGAAGACTACTGTTTGGCACCCTCTCCGAAAAGCCAGTTGTTGTTATGCAAGGCAGATTCCACTGGTATGAGGGATATTCTATGCAGGAAGTTGCTTTCCCTATCCGAGTCCTAAAATCTCTCGGATGTGAAATTCTCATAGTCTCAAATGCTTGTGGCGGCGTGAATTCCTTGTTCTCAAGAGGAGATGTTATGCTGATTTGCGACCATATAAATCTGTTGCCGGAGAACCCGCTCCGTGGTGAAAATGATGAATCTCTCGGTCCCAGATTCCCTGATATGTTCAATGCTTATGATAAGGGCTTACGGGAATTAGCAGAAGAGGTTGCTTTAAAAAATAGAATCCCAGTGAGAAAAGGTATATATGCAGCAATGCAGGGTCCTTGTTTTGAGACATTTGCTGAATACCGAATGATAAGAGCAATTGGAGGAGATGTAGTTGGAATGTCCACAGTTCCTGAGGTTATAGTTGCAAGGCACTCTG
>PEXF01000143.1:0-443 GCA_002779205.1 Candidatus Hydromicrobium americanum | reverse complement strand
ACTCACGAAACTGGTTGAAGAGGTAGTTAGAGAATTAAAGATTTAAAATGCAAAATCCAAAGGTGGTGAAATTAAAGTTTTATCTCTTATTGACGCTTTTTATATTAAGCTGCTCTCGCAATAACATAGAAGTGGGATTAGACCCTGAAGACGAGTTTAAGCTCGCTAAACAATCCTTTAACGAAGAAAAATATGACCGTGCAATAGAGGGATTTAAGCGAATAATATTCCGCCATCCAGGAAGCAAATGGGCTGAAGAATCTCAATATCGGCTCGCACAATCTTCTTTTTTAAAAAAAGATTATGAACAGGCACAAATTGAATACGAATTTTTTGTTAGAAGCTATCCGAGGTCAAGGTTCTTAGATGATGCCTCTTTTGAGCTGGCTCTCTGCTATTTTAGAAAATCCCCATCATATCATTTAGACCCCTCGCTTACCCAA
>PEXF01000085.1 GCA_002779205.1 Candidatus Hydromicrobium americanum | reverse complement strand
TAAAATGGACCGTTTTAGGCCTGTATGGTGGGATTATTTAGGAAATTATTTTTGGATGATTAATTTCTGTCTTTTAGCTTTTAAAAACTTTTTTATCTAGTCACTAAAAGATACCTTTATTAAATCGGAGTCAAATATATCATCCCAACTATCAGATTCAAAAATAGTAAAATAAAATTCAAGCTCTTCTATACTTTCAATATTGTTTTCTTCTAGATCAGCCTCCAAGAAAGTAATGGAATCAAACGCTTTTTTACCTGCAAGAACATCACAGGAAAAGGAAGGCTCTGTCATAAACCCATTTACTGAAGTATCCCTTATCTGTATGGTAGCATTTTTGTCACTGTTATTTTCAATGTAAAGGTAGATGTCTGCACCCCAAAAACTATCTTCACTATCTAGTTTTTTAACTACAATCTTGAAATCATTTTGATCCAATATTACAAATCCGCTGTCATCATAAGACTGGACAAATGATTCGTCAGCAGAAGTTGTAATATAAATTGTTTCTGAGTCATAAATATCATCCCAAGTATCGGAGTTAAAAATAGTAAATGATAGCTCAATATCCTTTATTGTTTCAATTTGGGCAATTTCTAAATCTGTATCCATAAAATTAATTTCGTCATTTGCTTTTTTACCTGCCGCAACATCACAAGAGAACATACTCTCAATCATTACATCATTTATTGACGAATTTCGTGTTTGTACAGTAATGCCTTCATCTCTATTATTCTCTACAAGCACTCTAAGGGAAGGTCCCCAAATACTATCTGTGCTTAAAGATTTCAAGGTTATAATAATTCCTTCATAGTTTAAAAGAACTTGTTCATCAACGGTTACCTCACCTTTTTCTGAGGCCAAAGATTCATCATCATCAGATTTCTCTACACCTGCGTCGCTTTGCTCCTCATTAACAACTTCTTCAACTATTTGTTCTTCCTTCTCTTCAATAAGTTCTCCCTCTGATATCTCTTCAGCAACTTGAGTTGTATCAGAACAAGCAGATAAAAAGACTATCATTATAATTACTGCCAACAAAGTTAATATTTTCTTATGCATCGTAACCTCCTACATTTAAAATTTTATATAAATTTGTTATAGTGTACTGATACAGTACACTAGTTCCTACCTTCCAAGTCCAGGTGCAGTTTCCATTACCATCTGAATTTTTCGGCTCAAGTCCTTGGGCCTCACTTTTACCTGATTTGTAAATTATTTTTTATTCTCCAGTTTAACGATTCTATCTTCCAGTTCTTTTATTTTGTTATTATAGCTCACCTTATCTATAATAGCCTGCCTTATAAATGCAGAGGTGACAAGCCCAGTTTTTTAGCTTCTTTCTTAGCCTTGTTTATAAATTTTTTATCGGTTCTAAATGAATATATTATCTGTTCCATCAATTCAATAATATAATTTAAATATCGTTAAATTACTCAAAAATTTGATACTAGATAATGTTTATGATAGCATAATTTTAATCACGATAAGAGAGCACACCTAAGGTTTCGTCCGAAGGTTAATCTCTCTTTTTTTTATTTTATACATAACTTTTTATTAAGTTTATCCAACTGTTGCTGGACTTTATAAAACTTAAAGTTTTCTCTTTGTGCCTATTTACGGTTTTCTATTCCAAACCTAACAGTAGCTATTATTGCATCAACAAGCCACCAAATACCAAATCCTCCAACTGTAATAAGTTTCAATACCCCTAAACCTATTTGCCCTCTGTAAAAGCGATCAACTCCAAGCTGTCCCAAGGACCAGTTCAGTATCATTGCAGCTAAGCTATCCCTCCATTCAATACTCATTTTTTACCTCCTGATGTCTTGTTTTTAGATTGTATTATTATACGATATTAATCCAATATTTTCTATTTAACGTATTAATCGCTGAAACCATATATAAATAGTGGATATAGTGGGTAAATGATAGTAATATATTATATCTCCCTCTATAGATCCAAGTATTTTACCTATATTGATAGTGAGTGAACCTTTATTTTAGAGAGCGGCCATGTACTTACCGGTACCGGAAGAGATCCTATAACTTAAAATATTAAAACCACTAACACATAGATTTAGGATTACCCCTAAAAATAACACACCTACCTGGAAAGTGAGCTTTAAGGGGTGGGGTAGGGACAAGCGGTTAAGGAAGAGCTGGGACTGAAGCCGTTTTTTATTATTATCACTCTCTATTGCTTTCTAAGGTTTTTATAGTATGTATAACCACTCGTTTTAGAACATTAAAATAAGATGTTAATGGTATTATACCTTTATTATGCTTTTATGAGTAACGCCCTTATGATTATGACGCTTAAAAGAGCAATTAAGGCTATATAAGATTCAGTATAATGCTAACTTGCGTTTTAAGCTCTGGAAACTACCACTGGGGGGTAAGTTAAAAATTGAAAGTAATGGTAGGTATTATATGCCTTACACTTTATAGACTTACTGCAGGGGCTTATATTTGCGTTTAGAAGCGTTTAAAAGGGGTACATTAGCGTTAAGTTGTTAAATCAATGATATTATACCTTAAAAGCCTTACGATTGAAATTTGAGGCATAAAACACTGAATATAATAATTGAAATAATAAGGATATCCTACTTTATAATTTCTATAACAGCACTAATAATTATATCTTGGTGGTATTTTAAGCAAAAATGATTCACAGGGAAGTGATAGGCAATGAGTATTTATAAAACCAGAGGCTTGCTATACAAATTAGCAAAACTATTAGGGGATCTATCATCGGTAAGTAGTGGAAAGCCAGGCAAAAAGACAAAGAAAGCAAGGAAAATAAAATGAATAAATTAGATATAATAACCATAGATAAAATTGATAAATATTTCAAATATTATGCAGATATTAAATTAAAAAGGCCGGATGATTTTACTATAGAGGATAGATACTTTTTTGCTGATGAAATACTGGAAAATATCTTTAAGAAAGATAAAGAAAACATTAATTTAGGGACTATTTATGAAAAAGTAGTTTTACTAAATTCGTTGTATAGCACCAATATAATGGGAACGTTTAATGTCGCACTACATATTAAAAAGATTAAAGATTTTAAAAACCGTATTGATAGAGGCGATCCCTATTTAGTATCAGAGATAGCCAGCGTAATAATTAAAAATAAGAAAAAGAATTTTTATAGTTTTGCAACGAAATATTGCCATTGGCACAATGATAAAATGTACCCTATTTATGACAGGTTTGTTACAAAAGCACTGAATGAATACAGCAATAATTATATAGACTTCAACTGCACAGGAATTGATTTTAAGAATTATAAACAGTTTAGAGATGTTATAAATAATTTTTGTGAAGCTTTCGATCTACCGAATGAAGTCAGATATAGAAAAATAGATAAATATTTATGGCAAAAGGGAAAGGAATTATCAGGAGAGTAACCAGGAAGGCAATAGGTAGAGTATTTAGAAAATTATTTAAGTGATACTAATATTTACAATAAATTACATAGGCTAAAGTACCAATAAAAAATCCACTTCTGTATTACACAACACACTACCCTTTTTAGGAGGCAAGATGCGCAAACGTATTACACTTTGCCATATTGGGGATTCCCCAAACCCCGTATTAAAAATGTAGACAGATTATTTTA
>PEXF01000156.1:1550-13493 GCA_002779205.1 Candidatus Hydromicrobium americanum | reverse complement strand
AATGTGCGCTGTAATAATAACTGCACCCCTTCCTTTTTTTAATGCATTATCTAGATGCTCAAGGCCCTCTATTCCCACCCTTTGTTTTAATTTCTCTTTTGAGATAATAGGGTGTTTTAAAAAGTCAACAATATTTTTTGCCCAGTTTATAAAAATCCTATTCGCTATTCTATGAATTTTCTTATCATTTATATTAAGGTTGAGTACTTTTGAGACGTTATTTCTAATAATCTTAACGCTTACACCAGTCAGTATCCATAGCCTGGCACCAAATGTTGCAATAAAGTATGTAACAGGGTAAGGAGTTGCAATAGCAATAAATTCAAGAATTTTATACCCAATATATCCAAGCATTGACACTCTCTTTCTTGAATAGATATTGTATAATAATAACAATAATAATAAATTTTAGTTATAAATTAAAGTTTTTAGAGCAGCAATGTCCATTGGAATAATAAACACTGTATTTATCACATTAATACAGTAGTGAGAGGAGTGGTATTATTTATGGCAAATTCAAGCAATAAAATCTCGGGTCTGGAAGCAATTCTAAATTTCGTCCCTACGGGAAAGCTGGTAGTAAGTGTTTATCTTTTAGTAGATAGGTCCAGGATTACGAAAAGAGATTACCAGACTAAATTGAATTCTATGATTGCCAGCAGTAAAGAGAAACTGGAGGCTGATACTAATATTGATAAAAGCCAGAAAAAGGAAGTATTCGAAATCTTTGAAAAAGTGAAAGCTTTTGTAAATGATAAGTTCAGAACTGATTCAACGAGGACACTTGCAATTTTTTCTTCAGGATATGGCCTGTGGGAAGAATTTAGAATACCCATAATAATGAGATCCAAAATAATTATCGATCCCAAGCCGTATACCCAGAATATAAGGTCTCTTATTAATAATTCTAAAAAATACGGTGTACTGCTTATTGACAGGGAAAAAGCGCAAATTTATTCTGTATATCTTGGTGAGATTAATGAGTATCTTGCAGCTTTTATAAGTGATGTCCCTTCAAAGGTTAATTTTAAAAGTCAGGCTGTTTTGAGAGAAAGAAAACTGTATGGCAGGTTAGAAGAGAAGTTACATCATTTCTTCAAACTGGTAAATGACAGGACAATGGAACTTTTCAAGGGGAAAAAATTTGATTATCTGATTCTAGCAGGAAGGAAAGAAATAATTCCTAATTTTTTAAATTATCTGCATAGTTACCTGCAGTCAAGACATATTGGCAATATTGATGCTGAGCCGGATTCAAATATTTCTTTAATTAGCAATAAAGCTCAAAAAGTTATTGATGAATTTGAGGCTAAAACTAAAAATGACCTGATTGACAGGCTAATTGATGAATATAACCCAAATGGAATGGGTGTGCTTGGAATTGATGCTACAATAAAATCGTTATTAATTGAGAAGATAAGAATTTTAATATATGACAGACAATTTACACATGAGGGTTATATTTGTGATTCATGCCGCTACTTAACTATAGAATATAAAGATAAGTGTCCGTATTGTGGAGGAAAGCCGGTATTTTATAATGATATAGTTGATGAGATTGTTGAAGATGCTTTAAACCAGGGATGTGAAATAGTGGATATAGAAGGGAATGAAAAACTAATAAGAGCTGGAAGTATTGGTGCTGTGTTAAGGTATAAGTTATAATACAGCTGGTTTTATTTTGATTTTTGCAATTCCGATAATTCTTTGGTAAATTGCTTGATGCTATCGAATTGCTTGTAAACAGAAGCAAATCTAATATATGCAACTTTATCCAGGTTCTTTAATCTTTTAAGAACGAGATTTCCTATTTCTTTAGATTGGATTTCATTGGAAGGCATATTGGAAATTTCGTTTTCTATATCGTCTACAATTTTATTTAGTACTTCTGTGCTTATGTTTCTTTTTATACATGCCCTGATTAATCCGCTGAGTATCTTATTTCTGTCAAAAGGCTGTCTGGTATTATCTTTCTTTATAACTGCGATGGGCTGATTTTCCAGCCTTTCATAGGTTGTAAACCTTTTACCGCATTTTTCGCACATTCTTCTTCTTCTGACACTATCATTAGAATCAGTTAATCTGGAATCTATAACCCTTGTATCAGGGTTCGAGCAGTAGGGGCATTTCATTTTTTACATTCCCTTGAAAAATGGTTTAAATATTTTTTTAACTACCGGGTGTATATCTTTTCTTTTTTCAGTATAGTATGATTTTATAAAGCTGTAGCATTTTATACTGTACACTATGGTTACAAGAAACCCAAAAATAACCCACCAGAAGCTTCCTTCGTAAACCCAGAGAAAAAAAGAGAAGAAAAAGAATCCAACAGTAGTTGCAAGGTATGAATCCTTGATAATAAACAGAGCAACAGGTATAAATAGAAGGTAAAGAAAAATGAACGATATTGGTGACAGGTAAAGTAACCCGCCTAAAAATGTTGAGACTCCTTTTCCACCTTTAAAACCGATGTATACCATCCAATTATGTCCTATCACTGCAAATACAACAGCAAGCAGTGGAATAAAAATATTATAATCTGAAAATCTACTGGCAAGGTAAGCCGCCAGTGCTCCTTTCCCAATATCAGTAATTATTACTATCACTCCTGCGAATTTACCTACATTTGTGATTGTGTTCATCCCACCGACATTTCTGCTTCCCTCTTTACTTATATCAATACCTTTTATTTTTCCGGCAATATACGCGGATGGGAAGGAGCCAATGAGATATGACGCAAGTAGAATAACTATAGTATTTAAGTAAAAATTTTGCAGAATCATACCTTTCTATAGTTTATTGACAATATAAATTATGGCTGAACAGTAAAATTAAAAGTTATCTACTAATAATAAAGTGATTATATCATAAAGAAAATTCATTAAAAAATGATAATGTATTAACCAAATATTAAAAATACTTTCTTTATTGAAATAGATTCTCTATAATACCCTAAAGAATATACTAATATTTAGCTAATTAAACTTTTTCCGGATAAGAAAATGAATAAAACCTACAGGGAGTAAAGAATAATAAGAAAATCTATTAAGGAAAATAAGCTCTGGATACTTATTAGTCTTGGTATAGTAATTTTATTTACAGTAAATATAATACTATCGGGTTGTGGTACCGGGGAAATGGTTTCTGAGAGTACCAAAGACGCAAGCCTTCCCTATGATGGCCAGGAACTGGTAATCTCCGGTTCTACCACACTGCTTCAGGTTTCAGAAGCATGGGCATCTGCATTTATGGAAAAATATGGGGGAACAATTATTGTAAATGGCGGAGGTTCCGGAGGCGGTATTGCAGACCTGATTAACGGTGTTAACGAGATTGCCAACGCCTCAAGGCAGATAAAAGATGAGGAACTGGAAGCAGCAAAGGATGCCGGCCTTGATGTTCAGGAATACATAGTTCTTTATGATGGGATTGCAGTTATAGTAAGCAACAATGTTACCGTAGAAAATCTTACCATAGAGCAGCTCTCAAAAATATATACCAGCGAGATAACCAACTGGAAAGATGTTGGTGGAGATGATACTGAAATAATTATAACTGCCAGGGATTCCAGTTCGGGTACTGGAGAATATTTCCTGGAAGAAGTAGTTCAGTTAGGCAAAACTATGGAGAATAATGATTATTCTGAAACTGCTTTAAGGCTTCAGTCAAATGCCGATGTCGTAAATCAGATAAAAGAAAATGACAATGCTGTAGGTTATATAGGATTAGGGTATCTGGAGGAATCTCTAAAGATTGTAAAAGTTGAGGGTATTGAACCTTCGGTAGATACAGTAAAAGACAATTCTTATCCCATATCAAGAGGGCTGTATATTTATGTGCCGGGTAAGGAGCTGACCGAGATAGGTCAGGCATATATAAATTTTGTGCTCAGCGATGAGGGCCAGGATATAGGGCTGGAAGAAGGATTTGTTCCACTTAAATGAAATTTATATTTCTTTTAAAATAAATTTATGGCACGGTTAAAAACCAGACTGAGAGATATTAAAAGCTTTATAATCTACAGATTTGTTTTTTTAAATGGAATAATTTCTATTATAGTCCTGGGTTTAATACTTGCTTTCTTGATTGCAAACTCTATAAGGTTTTTTTTATCTTATCCAATCTTAGAATTTCTAACCGGCCAGAAATGGTCCCCCACGGTACTTGAAAAATTTGGATTTCTTCCACTTCTGACCGGCTCGCTTCTGGTGACATTTGGAGCTATTGTAATTGCCATACCCCTTGGCATAGGAAGTGCCATCTATATTGGAGAATTAGCTCCCAGAGCAGTGAGGGAAATACTGAAGCCAATAATTGAGGTACTGGCCACTATTCCTTCTGTTGTCATTGGATTTATCGGCATTAAACTTCTTGCTCCCATAATAAAAGATCTCTTCAATCTTAGTATAGGACTTACTGCACTTGCCGGTTCAGTGATGCTGGCTTTTATGAGTTTGCCTACTATTATATCTATCTCTGAGGATGCAATAAATGCTGTACCGAATAGATACAGGCATGCCTCCGTTGCCCTTGGCGCGACAAAATGGGAAACAACCTACAGGACTGTAATACCTTCAGCATCATCGGGAATAGCCGCAGCAGTGATGCTGGGCCTGGGTAGAATTGTGGGTGAGACAATGACGGTTCTTATGATAACCGGTAACTCACCCAGAATTGTATTCTCATGGCTCCAGCCAGTCAGGACCATTACTGCCACTATTGCTGCAGAAATGGGGGAAACTGTTCAGGGCGGACTTCATTATTCATCTTTATTTGCTATTGGCCTTATTTTATTTTTAATTACTTTTTTAATAAATTTTATATCTGACAGATTTATAAACAAAATAAGGGAAAGTTAGGCAAATGGTAGGAGAAGGCATAGAAATAAATAAAAGAAGAAAAACGGTTATGGAGAAGATTTCCTATACTTTTTTACTTTTTTTAACTCTAATAGTCATAGCTTTCGTTATGGGAATAATAATATATTTGATAGTTAAGGGAAGTAGCGCAATAAACTGGGAATTTCTATCACAAAAGCCCAGGGCGGGGATGAGAGAAGGTGGTATTTTCCCGGCAATTTTAGGAACTATGTATTTAGTAATAGGAACCCTTATATTTTCATTACCCATTGGAATTCTGGCAGCGATTTATCTGAATGAATATGCCTCAAAGAACAGATTAACCAGAATAATAAGGCTGTCCATTATAAATATGTCCGGGGTACCTTCTGTAGTATATGGTTTATTCGGCCTGGGATTTTTTGTTATTTTGCTTAAGTTCGGCAGGTCAATTCTTGCAGGTTCTTTAACCCTTGCACTGCTTATTTTACCGGTGATAATAACGGCTACTGAAGAAGCATTAAAAACAGTTCCAGATTCTTACCGTCATGCGTCACTGGCTCTGGGGGCGACTAAATGGCAGACAATAACAAAGGTAATACTACCCCAGGCTTTACCGGGAATAATAACCGGTTCAGTTATTGGAATCGGAAGAGCAGCCGGTGAAACTGCCCCTATAATATTTACAGTTGCTGCATTTTCACAGCCAAATCTGCCTAATTCTATTTTTAGTCAGGTGATGGCATTACCATATCATTTATATGTTCTGGCAACTCAGCTTACAGATACACCGGAAAATATGCAATGGGGCACTGCACTGGTGCTTTTAATGCTGGTATTGATTTTTGCTGTTTCCGGCACTACTATAAGAACCAGATTCAGACTGAGAAAGAAGGAATAAAATGAGAGAAACATTTCACCATAAGTTAGAAGAGATTAATGAGGATGTTATATTAATGGGAAGCCTGGTGCAGGAAGCAGTATATAATTCAATAGAGGCTTTTATAGAAATGAATGCAGATATTGCCCAGAAGGTTATAGACGGAGACGAAAAGATTAACGAAAGCGATATTTCAATAGAGGAAAAATGTATTGTCCTGCAGGCTGAACACCAGCCAGTGGCCAAAGACTTAAGATACTTACATTCTATCAGTATAATTATCAAGCATCTGGAAAGAATCGGTGACCTTACGGTAAACATCTCTAAAATTGTAAAAAGGTTAGCCAGAGAAAAAAAGAAGTATCTTGATAAGGAAATTATAGACCTGCTGATTGAGATGGGGAATCTGGTGAAGCCGGAATTAAATAGAGCCCTTGAATCCTTTAAAAATAAGGATCTAAAGTTAGCCTCGAAGCTGGGGAAATCCGACGATATGGTTGATGAGATTCAGAAAATGATTTTTAGAAAATTATTTGCTTTCCATAAGTTCAGTGAGGAGGATATAAAGTTTGTTACTAATATTGTACTGGCAAGCAGATACCTGGAAAGAATAGGAGACCAATCTGTAAATATAGGACAGAGAGTCCTGTACTTCCTGAGCGGTGATTATAAAGTTTTTCATGATAATGTATAGACATTTTATTAAAGTTTTTGTTTTATAGTTAATTTTTTTTAACGTTTCTGTTATCATTCCACTTGATTCATAAAGTTAATAAACTTAGTCAATGATTACTTCAACCATATAAGCTGAAATGATGAGGTAAACAAATGTTTTTATATATTTAAAACAATGAATTCTTAGGATACCAGATTGATGAACGACGATAAAATAAAGATAAAAGTAAGAAATTACGGCTTTTATTATGGAACTGTAAAAGTATTGTCGGACGTAAATATGGATATTCAGGAAAATGCTATTACTTCAATAATCGGCCCATCCGGGTGTGGAAAAACTACATTCTTGCGGACTTTTAACAGGATGAATGAACTGCTGCCCAATACCAGGGTGGAAGGTGAAATAATAATTGATGGGATCGATATATATAAAGATAATATCGATGTTGTAGATTTGAGGAAAAGAATCGGGATGGTTTTTCAGAGACCTAATCCCTTTCCCAAGACTATTTATGAGAATATTATTTATGGGCCCAGGTTACATAGAAAATATACCAAAAAACAGCTGGGCTCAATTGTAGAAAGCAGTTTGAAAAGAGCGGCTCTCTGGGATGAAGTAAAGCACAAATTAAATACAAATGCTCTGGATCTTTCCGGCGGGCAGCAGCAAAGACTGTGTATTGCCAGAGTACTTGCTGTAAATCCTGAAATAATACTTATGGACGAGCCTGCTTCAGCGCTGGATCCCATCTCCACCCAGAAGATAGAGGATTTGATGGATGAGCTTAAGGAAAATTACACTATAATAATAGTTACCCACAATATGCAGCAGGCTGCGAGAGTATCGCAAAAAGCAGCCTTTCTTCTGACTGAAAGTACCGGTGAACCGGCAACATTAATTGAGTATGACGATACTAATAAGATATTTACCAACCCCAGAGATAAAAGAACGGAAGATTATATAACAGGCAGGTTTGGCTAATTAGGCTAAATTTAATATTAGTTTTGTATATTAATGTGTTATAGTGTTATAATTAAAAACAATATTAATTGGATATAAATTAATTTGCCTGGCCGGTAAGTTATATTTAATTGCCAAGAAAACCCCGATGCTTGCGTCGGGGGTGAATTGGCAAAAAACCATTTGAGATTCAATGAATGTTTTAGTAAACTATATAATAGTTGACTGCTCTGGTCTAAGTACCAAAAAAGTCCTACCGTAGGGCATACGGGAAGTAACGCTTGTGGAGATATGAGTAGCCATTAGGCCACTCAGCCCAAGAAAAAGAATGTTTAGATAACTAAACAGAAGCCACAGGGCTTGCCCCGTGGAGTGTCACAACATTATATATACTATTAATATAAGCAGAAAGAAAATAATTCTGGAAAAATGTTGTTTATTTGCTTATTATAGTAAAAAGTATTTTGACAAAGGTAGTAGAATTGTTCTATAATTCTTGTGCTAAGTCAAATTTTGATACCACAACAGAGATAGTATCTCTGTCCCGAGGCCTCTTTTTTGAGGCCTTTCTTTTTTGGGTAAGGAATTATGAATGAGCGAGTAATTTTTTATATTGATGGGCTTAATCTTTATAATGGTTTGAAAAAAGCTAATCTTAGAAAGTATTATTGGCTGGATTTAAGAGAATTAGCTAGGAAGCTCTGTCTCCCTAACCAGAAGTTAATTAGAGTGAAATATTTTACCAGTATGGTCTCAACAAAATTTGATGAAGACAAATTTCACAGACAATCTTCTTATATTAAGGCTCTAAAGACTCTACCTGATGTGGAAGTTTTTCTGGGCAGGCATCAAAAAGGTATGACAGTGTGCAACAGATGCGGAAAAATTTTTAAAAATTTTAATGAAAAAATGACAGATATGAATATAGCAGTTGAAATGTTTAGGGATGCTTATCAAAAAAACTGCGATACTCAGATACTGATATCCGGCGATAGTGATTTAGTACCGGTATGCAGGGCTGTACTGGAACTTTTTAATATAAAACTTGTTATATTTTTCCCACCTTACAGAAAAACAGACAGGCTAAGGGAATATTGTCATTTCAGTGCCAGGATTTTTACCAATTATTTTAAAAAAAGCCAGCTGCCTGAAGAAATCATTGACAGCAATGGAAATGAGATAACCAAACCGGAATACTGGCGGTAGAGAAGAAACCAAAGAGAATATTTTTAGGTCTGCAGCTGGTACTGAAATCTATAGAGTTTGTAATAAATTCCCCTTAATTTAAACAGTTACTCATGTATGCCTTTTCCACTATGCATTGTATTCAATTGTAAAATTAATTTTCGTTTAAAGTGAAAAAATTATTTTGTAAATTTATTAAAATCTTTTATAATATAGTTGACAGCAATATTATTATCTAATAAAATTATAGCCGAAAGTAAGGTTGGTGGGTATATTGTTTGATGAATATGATAAAAGTTATCCTATAGAGTTAGTAGCTGATTTTTTAGGAGTAAACAGCAGGACACTTTATTATTATGAAAGATTTAGCCTTGTATGCCCACTGAGGAGGGGCAGAAAAAGATATTATTCTAAGGCGGATATCAGGTGGCTGGAGTATGTGAGGGAACTTATGTACGATGAGGGAATGAATTTAAGGTCAATAATCATCCTGATAAGAAGGAGAGATAATATAATTCTGGGGAAGTGTCCAGAAGACGTGGTTGATTGTTTTAAGAATTACCTGATGCAGATTAGTAAAGAAAGAGAGTAACCGTTAATATTAAATTTGAGTTAATTTGTAAAAATAAATGAAAGGGAAAGGATGTATATAATATGGCAAAAGCAGTAGGAATTGATCTTGGGACAACTAATTCATGTATAGCAGTTATGGAAGGCGGCAAACCAATAGTTATAACTAATAGCGAGGGCGGCAGGACCACACCTT
Source organism: Candidatus Hydromicrobium americanum (assembly GCA_002779205.1). Lineage (GTDB taxonomy): Bacteria > Actinomycetota > Humimicrobiia > Humimicrobiales > Humimicrobiaceae > Hydromicrobium > Hydromicrobium americanum. Next base: position 4,188 of record PEXF01000156.1, on the reverse strand, counting down.
CTGTAGTAAGTATAACTAAAAAGGGAGAAAGGCTGGTAGGACAGTTAGCAAAAAGGCAGGCGGCCTTAAATCCTGAAAATACTATCTATTCTATTAAAAGATTTATTGGCAGAAAGTATAGTGAAGTGGAAAGTGAAAGAAAGATAGTATCATATGATGTAAAAAAAGGCAGAAATGATCTGGCTGAAGTAGAGATGGGAGGTAAAACTCATACCCCTGAAGAGGTATCAGCTATGATACTGCAGAAATTAAAAACAGATGCAGAAAGTTATCTGGGAACAAAAATCACAGATGCTGTAGTTACTGTTCCTGCATATTTTAATGATGCTCAGAGGCAGGCAACCAAAAACGCTGGGAAGATTGCAGGACTTAATGTCCTGAGGATAATCAATGAGCCAACAGCTGCGTCATTAGCCTATGGACTTGATAAAAAGAAAGAGGAGAAGATTTTAGTATTTGACCTGGGAGGCGGAACATTTGATGTTTCGGTGCTGGAAGTTGGTGAAGGAGTGTTTGAAGTAAAAGCAAGTCACGGCGATATGCACCTGGGTGGAGATGATTATGATGATAGGATTATGAATTATGTTGCTGATGAATTTAAAAAAGGGCAGGGAATTGATTTAAGAAAAGATAAACAGGCCCTGCAGAGATTGATAGAGGCGTCGGAGAAGGCAAAAGTAGAATTGTCTGCAGTTATGGAAACAAATATAAATCTTCCTTTTATTACAGCTGATGCAAATGGACCCAAGCATCTTGAAGTAAAGATAACCAGAGCCAAGTTTGAGCAGTTAACAGCAGATCTTACTGAAAGGTGTAAGGGACCTCTGGAGATAGCCTTAAAAGAATCTGGTCTTAAGACTTCTGATATAAATGAAGTGATACTTGTAGGTGGGGCAACCAGGATGCCGGTCATACAAAAGTTAGTAAAAGATTATACGGCAAAAGAGCCTTATATGGGTGTAAATCCTGATGAAGTGGTTGCGGTAGGAGCAGCTATACAGGCCGGGGTGCTAAAAGGGGATGTAAGAGATGTAGTGCTTCTGGATGTAACTCCCCTTTCTCTTGGTATTGAAACTTTAGGTGCAGTAATGACAAGATTAATCGAGAAAAATACAACTATCCCTACCAAGAAGAGTGAGATATTTACTACCGCAGCTGATAACCAGACAAGTGTAGATATCCATGTCCTCCAGGGGGAACGGGATATGGCGGGAGATAATAAAACTATTGGGAGATTTAGATTGGATGGGATTCCACCTGCTCCAAGAGGGATTCCGCAGATAGAAGTAACATTTGATATTGATGCAAATGGGATTGTAAATGTTGCTGCCAGGGATACCGCTACAGGTAAGGAGCAAAAAATAACTATTACTGCAACATCACATCTTACTGATGCCGAAATTGAAAGAATGATTAATGAGTCAAAAGAGCATGCAGAGGAAGATAAGAAGAAGCGTTCTCTTGTTGATGCCAGAAATAATGCTGACAGTTTAGTTTATTCTACAGAAAAGTTGATGAAAGAGGTTGGCAGCAAAGTTCCGGAGGATATGAAGAAGAGTATCGAGGAGCAGGTTAGGTTCCTGAGAAAGAGCATGGAGTCGGAGAATGCTGATGAAATAAAGAAAGAGACAGAAAAATTGCAGAACCTGCAGAATGAACTGTCACAGAGGCTTTATGCACAGGCCGGGGCAGGTACCAGTCCCGGTGCAGGACCAGGAGGTCCCGGAGCCGGGACAGCAGGGGGGCAGAAGGCAGGCGGCAAGCAGGGAGGTAATGGAGAAGAAGAAGTGATTGATGCCGAATTTGAAGCGAAAGATGATGAGAATAAATAAGAAGAGTAAATTGTATTAGTTTTAAAGGAGGTGTATTTAAATGCCAATAGTAAGATGGGATCCGTTTAGTGATATGATTCAGTTGCGTGATGAGATAGGCAGATGGTTTGAAGGTATTACTGAAAGAGGAAAAGGCAGGAAATCCGCGGTATGGGCTCCGGAAGTGGATATTAAAGAAACTGATAAAGAAATACAGATAAAAGCGGATTTACCAGGCATGAAGCTGGAAGATATTGAGGTGTCTGTAGACGAGGACAAGCTGGTAATCAAAGGAGAGAGAAAAGTAGAAAAAGAAGAGAAAGAAAAAAATTATGTCAGAGTGGAAAGGAGCTATGGATCTTTTTACAGATCATTCGATATCGGAGTTCCAGTAAAGGCAGATGAAATTAAAGCCTCTTACAAAGATGGTGTGCTGGAAATTAATCTACCTAAAACCGAAGCTAAAAAACCGAAGAAAATAGAAATAAGTACTAAGTAATGGTGTTATTTTTAGCTTAAGAAAATATGTTTTTTAATGCCTGCCCATAGCTTTATTTAGAGGTTATGGGCAGGTGTATTTATAAGGTATATGCAGGTGTGTATGTAAATGGTTGAATATAAAGATTATTATAAAATATTAGGTGTAAATAAGAATGCCTCACAGGATGAAATAAAGAAGGCTTTTAGAAGACTGGCGAGAAAATATCACCCGGATGCAAATCCCAACGATCCTAAGACTGAAGAAAAGTTTAAAGAGGCTGGAGAAGCGTACGAAGTATTAAAAGACTCTCAAAAGAGGTCAAGGTACGATCAATTGGGTGCAAACT
>PEXF01000156.1:0-1531 GCA_002779205.1 Candidatus Hydromicrobium americanum | reverse complement strand
AGGCACTGGCTGGCCCGGAGGGGGCGGAAGAACCTATACCTATAATTTTGGGGGTAGGGGTTTTAACTTTGAAGATCTTGGCGGTGGTTTTTCTGACTTTTTCGAGACGTTCTTTGGAAGAGGATCTGATGATAGATTTTCTGGCTTTGGCCCCGGTTTCGGCACGCAGTTTGATAGGGGAACCCGTACCGGTATGCAAAAGGGTCAGGATATGCAATCTGAACTCAGTATAACTTTAAGGGAAGCTTACTCAGGCACACAGAGATCACTTAAATTGCAAACAGGAGGCAGAACCAGGACTGTTAATGTAAAAATCCCTAAAGGGATTAAGGATGGCGGGAAAATCAGAGTAGCAGGAGAAGGTGCAAAGAGTACGGCTGGTGGATCGGCTGGAGATTTATATCTGGTAATAAATATTGCCCCCCATAACTTTTTTACCAGAAAGGGAGATGACTTATACTGCGAAGTACCGGTTACCATAAAGGAGGCTTTTTATGGAGCAAAGATTGATATACCAACTTTCAGCGGGAAAATTATGGTAAAGGTCCCGCCAAAAACCCAGGGTGGAAAAACTCTCAGACTTAGGGGTAAAGGAATACCGAAATTAAGAAGCAGCGAATTTGGCGACCTATATGCCAAAATTAAGCTGATACTGCCAGAAAAATTAAACAGTGAACAGAAGAGGCACTTTGAAGAATTTGCAAGGAGTTATGACGAAAATCCAAGGGAAAATATTATCATATAATTTAAAAATTTGACCGGTATCATGAAGGTGATCTAAATATATGCAAATAGATAAATTTACAATAAAAGCGCAGGAGATACTATCACAGGCTCAGAGAATTGCATCTGAGAATGGACATCAGAGTATTGATGATATTCATTTGATGTCTGCTGTGCTTAAGCAAAAGGACGGAATAATTATACCTATGCTGAAAAAGCTGGAGGTAAATATTGATGATTTCAGCAGTAAAATAGATGATGCGCTGGCAAGACAACCCAAAGTTTCCGGGCAGACAGCTCAAATATATATTAGTCCGGAGTTAAATGATATATTAAATGGCGCCTTCAATGAGGCTGAACAGTTAAAGGACGAATATGTCTCAACTGAACACATTTTGATCTCTATTGCTCAAAGCAATGGAAGAGTGGGACAGCTTTTAAAACAGTATGGTGTTACCAGAGATAGAATATATCAGATTCTGGTCAGCATAAGGGGCAGCCAGAGAATAACAGACCAGAATCCTGAAGACAAATACCAGGCGCTGAAAAGGTTTGGGAAAGATATTACTGAGCTGGCAAGGAAGGGAAAACTGGACCCGGTAATAGGAAGAGATGATGAAATAAGAAGGGTGGTACAGGTACTATCCAGGAGAACCAAGAACAATCCCGTTCTCATTGGCGACCCCGGTGTGGGTAAAACAGCTATTGTTGAGGGCCTGGCTAACAGAATAGTATCGGGGGATGTTCCCGAAAGTCTTAAAGATAAAAAAGTGGTAGCCCTGGATATGGGTTCTCTTGTAGCTGGCTC
>PEXF01000108.1:3169-3697 GCA_002779205.1 Candidatus Hydromicrobium americanum | reverse complement strand
TTCTCTCCTTAGCTTAATATTATTAGAAACTATTGCCCTGTCAATATTTTTCTTTTCAAAGAAAGCTTTGAAATAGTAATCACAAATTATCTTTTTTTTCTTGACAAGCCATTTTTGTATGTTATCTAATAAAAAGTTGTGTATATAAAGGAAGAAATATAAAAAGATATATTAGAAAAAGGAGGTGTTAAGATGAAGAAGTTATTAGCATTCTTCATGGTTGCGTCAGTGCTTCTTCTTTTTGGATGCGGTCCGAAAGGAGCTTCTCAAGAGACTTTAAATGCTTTGAGTCTGGCGAAGCGAGCGGCTGAGAGTGCTGAAGAAAAGGCAAAAACACTTGAAGCTGAACGTCTCAAGCTTGAAGAAAAGAAAGCAGAAAAGGAAGCACAAGTTGAGGAGTTAATGAGAGAGTCAGGAACTATTAAGAGAGGAGGGGGTGAGTAAATTATGAAAAAAACATCCATTACATTGGCGATTATTGTGTCCTTGGTTGCTGCCTGTGCTTGTTATGCAGAGGAAAAGAAGCTC
>PEXF01000108.1:0-3163 GCA_002779205.1 Candidatus Hydromicrobium americanum | reverse complement strand
AAGCAAGCAATGAGACTTGTGGGAGAGTATAAAGTAAGGGAGCAAGCTGCTAATACAAAGATAAAGGGAGAAGAAGATAAAATAGCTGCTTTACATGGCGAAATTGCAAAACTTGATGCCCAGATTGCATCTCTTATAGATAAAATGTCAATGGCAGAGGCAGAGAAGCCAAAGCATGATATATATGTTGTAAGGAAAGGCGATTGGCTTGCAAAACTTGCTGAATACCCTCAGGTCTATGGGCATGGGAACTATGCTCTGTGGCCCCGTATTTATAAAGCTAATAAGGATTTGATAAAGAACCCAACCCTTATTTATCCGGGATGGGAACTTAAGATTCCGAGATAAGCTGGGAAGTCCCGATTCCCACTGGGAAGGCGGGCCTGCCTCTCTGAAGGGGTCCGATAAGGATTCTCTTTGGAGTCAGCAAACTAGCACGATACCGGGAGAGCAAGGTAGCAAAAAAGCGCATTTCTTTAAAAGGGATAGACCCCTTACTGGTTTGTGGCAAGTTAGACGAAAACCTGAAGTTTCTTGCAAAAGAGTATGGCGTGGGTATTGTATTAAGGGGTAATTTTCTTATCCTCCAAGGCACCCCTGAAAAGACCTCAGTTTTAAAGCTAAAAATTCTATCTTTGATTAAAGAAATAAAAGAGGGAAAAGCTTTAGATAAGAAAACGCTGGAGAGAAATGTGGACTTGATAAATCAAGTCCCTACACTTACGGATAAAGAGGTTATTGTAACTCCGAAAAGATTAGTAAAGCCGAGAACCTTTGGTCAGTTCCAATATTTGAAAGCGTTGAACGAGTTTGATATAGTTGCTTGTATAGGACCTGCGGGGACAGGGAAAACTTATCTTGCAGTTGCGAAAGCAATTGAACTTTTAAAAAAAGGAGCTGTGCGTAAAGTTATACTTACAAGACCTGCTGTTGAGGCAGGGGAAAAACTTGGCTTCCTTCCAGGTGATTTTAAAGAAAAAGTAGACCCCTATCTTCGTCCGCTCTATGATGCTCTACACGAGTTGATGCCCTATGATAAAATAAAATATTATATTGAGGACTGCACAGTTGAAATAGCTCCCCTTGCTTATATGAGAGGCAGGAATTTGGACAATTCTTTTATAATTCTTGATGAGGCTCAAAACACCGGGAAAACCCAAATGAAGATGTTCTTAACGCGGATTGGTGTGGGCTCAAGGGCATGCATCACAGGAGATATAACTCAGATTGACCTCGAAGACCCTAACCTCTCTGGGCTTCTGCATATTCTCTCTTTGCTTTCAGAAATTCGTGGAATCAAATTCGTTGAGCTTTCTGAAAGCGATGTCGTGCGACATCCATTGGTGAAGGAGATAGTGAAAGCTTATGAAATGGAAACTCTCTCCCGGAAGAAAAACTAACTTTTTCGGGACGAACATTAAAAGTATAGCTTTATTTGTTGGATTTTGGGTAGTCCTTAATTTGCTGTATCCGACTCCATTCCCAACAAAATTCAGTCTAAAGGCAGGAGATATTGCCTCAAGAAATGTAATAGCCCCACACACCTTTTATATAAAGAAAAGCCAGAAGGAACTTCAGAAAGAAAGGGAGGAAGCCAGGAATAGCGTATTTTTTGTGCTTCGTAGGGACCGGGAACAGACTAAAATTATAAAAAAAGAGGCAGAAGATTTTTTTAAGAAACTTGAGGAGATACAATGGGAGAAGGAAACATTTAACAGGAAAAGAACTAAACTTATTGAGCAGAAGCTTTCCTTAAATAAAGAAGAGATAAGGTTTCTTCTAATGAGAAATTATAAACCTATGAGGGATAGTCTCTTTAAAACATTAGATAGAATATTAGAACAGGGAGTAATTGCAGAGAAAAGCAAAATTGAGGGCTCAGTTGTAGTGATTTTGGGAGAGGAAAAACCAAGAAGCATAGGAGAATTCTTATATTTTAGTGAACTTCCGCAATTTTTTAAAACTCATGCATCTCAAATGTTCCCAGGAAATAATGATGCAATTAATACCTTTGTGACACTTGCAAGTTCTTTTGCTAAACCAAATTTAGCAGTTGACTTACCGGAAACTCTGAAGAGAAAGGAACGGATAGCTTTAGGTATTAATCCTACTAAAGGGATTGTTTTAAAAGATGAAATGATTGTCCGTGCTCACGACATTGTTACTCCTGAGGCTATAGAGAAGTTGCAATCTCTCTCCAAAGAAGTTGGCATTTCTGGAATCACTGCATTTATTGGAAGAAATATTATATATCTTATTGCAATTCTCTCTCTTTTTTTGTCCCTTTCTTTTTTCAGCCCCTCATTGCTCAATGACTTCTGGAAACTATTTTTGCTTATACTCCTTCTGTGTATTGTTATAGGAGCATCTTCTCTTATTATTTTATCAAAACTCTCCTGGTATCTTATCCCTATGGCAATATTTGGAGTTCTGACTTCACTTCTTTTAGGAACTCAAGTAGGTATATCAGGAGTTATAGTTTTAACAATTTTTATATCAGTATATTCAGGTGGAGGATTTGAAGTGCTAAGTCTTTGCCTGTTCTCTGGCGTTATTTCCGTTCTCGCAAGCGTCAATGTCAGGAAGCCATCTGATTTTTATAAACCAGCTATTTATATAGGAGGAGCTTATGTTTTTACTGCATTAGGTATGGAACTTTTAAAACTCTCTCCCGGAATTTCTTTGCTTAAGTCTTTGGGTTATGCTGTACTTGGAGGATGTGGGAGCTCATTTGTTGCTTTTGGGCTACTTTCTTTCTTTGAACGAGGGTTTAAGATTACTACCTCCATTACTCTATTAGAGTATTTGAATCCAGACCATCCGATTTTGAGGGACCTGAGCCGATATGCATCCGGCACCTATCATCACTCTATGACAGTAGCGGCTCTTGCTGAACAAGGTGCAAGAGCTGTAGGTGCTAATCCATTACTTGCAAGAGTTGGAGCATATTATCACGACATTGGCAAGCTTAAGAAACCAGATTATTTCATTGAAAATCAACGTGGTGCAAATCCACATACTAAACTCAATCCAGAATTAAATGCCAGAATTGTTATTTCCCATGTAAGAGAAGGTGCAGAGCTTGGCCGTCAGGAAAAACTTCCAAAAGAAATTATAGACATTATAATGGAACACCAAGGCACAACTTTAGTAGAATCATTTT
>PEXF01000160.1:2948-3733 GCA_002779205.1 Candidatus Hydromicrobium americanum | reverse complement strand
GTCCACATATCCCTCAAAGAAAATAAATCTTCCATCAAAGGACCAGGCCGGGTATCCACTTCTCCATGGATTGCTGGTAAGCTGTATTTTACCCGTTCCATCCCAGTTCATAACCATTATCTGCCATATTCCATTTATTTCCGAAGTATATGCAATCTTTTTTCCGTCAAGGGAAACAGAAGGATAATTATCTTTTCCCGGGTAATCTTTTAATTGAGTGAGTTCGGTACCATCTAAATTCATAATAAATATATCCTCATTTCCGTTTTTATTAGAAGTAAATACTATTTTTTTAATGGAATATTCTATATCCAGGTCTCTGGGTTTACCTTCCAGAATATCGTCCTTATTTATAGCCCATCCGCTTATCTCTATAGACTGATTATTAAGGTTTGCATCTACTACTGAGATTATGGCATTGGGTTCTTTCTCCTCACCTTCCATTTTGATATCTCTGAGGCCCAGATAATAGGTTCTGGAAGTAGAAAAAGAATAAATATATAAAGTATTTTCGCTGCCGGCTTCAAGTTTACTTGCATCAAAATTAAGAGAATAACCCGAATTAGTATAGTTTACATTCCCCAGCGCATTGGCTACATCCTGTCTTTCAATTCCGTAATTTACCTCTCCCAAGGATTTCCCGAACCCCCTTGGGCCGTTCAAATAAATTTCTACCCTGTCGATTCCGGTAGTATCCTGGGAATTAGTGTCCACAGACCAGCCTGATACCTTCATATTTGGCTTATCGGCTTCTACTATTACTTCATTATCCTTAGGGTTATCTA
>PEXF01000160.1:1158-2941 GCA_002779205.1 Candidatus Hydromicrobium americanum | reverse complement strand
TCTGATATTTTCGTCGAAATCTGTTTCTCCGGGAATTTCAATCTTTTCTCTGGTATAATTCCATCCATATTTTGGTATTAGAGCATATACATAAAGGTAATGGATTGAACCTGGTTCGAAAGTATATTCTTCATTGTCCATGGCCAAAATATAACCAGTTTCTGAAAAATCCTGGCCATAAATCGTAAAAACTTCCTGAGAGGTCATACCGTATACTGCTTCCCCCAGGGGAATACCGCTGTTCCTGTCACCGTCAAGATACACTTCTATCACTGCAATCTTATCCGGGTCCGGTTCCTCCTGTGGTTCCTCTTCTGTGGTCTCCGGTTCCGGTTCTTCTTCAACCACTATATCAGGCTGCTCTGATTCAGCAGTCTCAGTAGAAGAGCGTATTTTAACTCCGGCATACTCCAGAATTATAAATCCAAAGAGGATTACTGCTGCTATAAATAAAATTATAATAATTACAGTTACTGTTCTCATTTTTAATCAATTTTTAAATATTTTAAATTTATACTCATAAAAAATTTGTTTTTTATTATGGTAGTATAAATTTTTTATTAGTACAATTATAATTACAAAAACTAGTTCAAAAATTGAAATTTATCCGGGAAAATAGTATTATTTTACAATTTTAATTATAAAACAGTAAAATAAAAAGGTATTATATTTATAAAGTTTTTAATGAATATGAGTAAAATATTTATACTGGGCATGAGCCCACTGCCGTTTGAGAATGACAGGAAAGTATATGGGACTGGTATCAGGACCTGGCAGTTTATACTGCCGCTGCTGGAAAAAGGTCATAAAATATGTGTCTGTAATTACGCTATCCCATCAGCATATCCGGATGATTTTAAATCGGATTATAAAAGAGATTTTATTTATACCGGGGGCTTAAAAGATAAACAAAAATCTGCTAATTTTATTTTTATGGAAAATACAGAAGGAGAAGCTGGTGAAAGCCGCCCTGGCGGTGAAGAAAGGAGCTGCAGGTATAGTTTCGAGTACAATGTACTTAAAAAAGACGATTTTGAAAACGTGGAATTAATATCTGAAATTTTTACAAGGTTTAAACCTGACTGTATAGTTGGCTGCACCTTTTATCCTTCTAATATAGCCTCAAGGCTGATTCATTACCTGAAAAGTAAAAATAAGGACAATACTTATGATATGAAGACAGGTGACTCGGCGGGAAGAGGTAAGGTTAATTCCAAAAATTGGAACAGAGGTAATGGCAATACTGATTCTGTTCAAAATATCAACGACGTTCCATTCTGGGCAGATTTGTTTGGCCATGTGATGGCTGAAGCGCAGGCACGGGCTTATATTGACAGGAATGACGAATGCCTTTTTCATTACTGGAACAGTGAATATAATATTATCTCTAATGCCGATGTTTTTTCATGCGTATCTTCAAGGCAGCAGTATGCTCTGATAGGAGAACTTGGGGCTACAGGGAGGCTTAATAAATACACATCGGGTTATGATTTTACTAATATCATTCCCTGCGGTCTTCCCCTGGAAGAGTATAGTCATACTAAAAAAGTTTTTAGAGGAAGGGGTAGCATAAAAAAGGATGACTTTGTAGTGCTCTGGACCGGAGGATATAATACCTGGACTGATGTTGATACTTTATTTAAAAGTCTAACACTGGCAATGGAAAAGAATTCAAAAATTAAGTTTGTATCCACCGGAGGAGAGATACCGGAGCAGGATATGAAGACTTATCCCCGGTTCCTGTCAATGATAAACAGCAGCCCTTATAAAGACAGGTTTATAA
>PEXF01000160.1:0-1128 GCA_002779205.1 Candidatus Hydromicrobium americanum | reverse complement strand
CTAATTACTACCTTGAAGCAGATGTGGGCATAAATATCGATAAAGATATTTATGAGGTCAGGTTGGGGAGCAAAAACCGTATTCTGGACTGGTTTAGGGCGGGACTTTGTGTGCTGTCATCAAATGTTTGCGAACTGACTGATATAATAGAGAAAGAAAAGATTGGATACACATTTAAGCCTTATGACAGCAATGATTTTAGCGCAAAGTTGACTTATCTGGCTAACCACCCCGATGAGGTTAAAAAAACTGCAATTGCTGGCAAAAAATATGGACTGTTAAATTTTAATTTTAATAAGACTACTGAAGAATTACAAAAGTGGGTGGAAAGCCCTACTTTTTCCCCTGACAGAGGAAAAGAAAGAAAATTCTTTTTCAGCAGGGAAGAAGCTCTTGAGAATTTAGAACAGATAACCCTGCGTCAGAAGAAGATGATAGAGGAGAGGGAAAAGCGGATATCAGAGCTCGAATGCATTGTTAAAAAGGGTTTTATTTACAGGATCTATAGTTATTTAAAAATCGTTAAAAGGAAAATATCCGGCTAACCTGTGAGGGCTTGCCCTGATTTTCTCCTGGTAGTATTTAGATTATCACTAGTAAATAATATGGGTACTAAAAGCTTAATAGTAGTCGTGACTTATAACAGTCAGGACTTTATTGAAAATTGCCTCCGTTCAATAACAGGACAGAATTATAAGGACTGGTTTCTGGTTGTTATTGATAATGGTTCCAGCGACAGCTCAGTGGCAAAGATTAGAGAATTCAGGAATATGTCTACAGAGATAACCAGCAGTAATTTCAAGCTTATTACCCTTAAAGATAATATAGGATTTTCAAGGGCAGTAAATTATGCAGTATTTAATTTTATATCCGGGAAGAAAAAAAGTCTGGAAGAGGAGCTGGGGTTTCTGATTCTATTGAACCCGGATATATATTTAAACTGGAATGCACTGCAAAAATTAATTTCAACTTTTAGGATCACAGAAGACCGGAGCTTGCCGCCAGTGAGAATAGGAGCTGCAGGCGGACTTATACTTGATTATAAAAAAGATACCATACAGCATCTGGGGGGTAGAGTTAGCCCTAATTTTATTACATCACATATAGGCTATGGAAAGAGATATGAAG
>PEXF01000062.1 GCA_002779205.1 Candidatus Hydromicrobium americanum | reverse complement strand
CTGCAATAACTAAATCTGCCCCCATTCTTCTAACAACTCCTACAGGAACAGGCAGCGACAAGCCACCATCAACTAATAACATACTGTCTAGTTTGAGAGGCTTAAAAATTAAAGGTATGGAACTGCTTGCTCTGATAGCCAGAGCAACCTCACCTTCATTTATAATTACTGTCTCACCTGTTTTTATATCTGTTGCTACCACCGAGAAAGGAATTTTTAGATCTTTGAAATGTATTTTGCCAATTATATTCTCTATAAAAATTTTTATTTTTCTGCCGCTGACAAATCCCTGACGCAGGGAAGGATCAAAAAATAGTGGCAGCGTCTGCCGCCAATTATTTGATAAAGCTATTTTCTCAATCTTTTTAATATTTTTAGTAGATGCATAAAATCCGCCAATAACCGATCCAATGCTCGCACCTGCAATAAAATCAATTGTTATATTATTTTCCTCTAAAACCTTAATTATACCAATGTGGGACAGTCCTTTAGGTCCACCGCTGCCCAATGCTAAACCTATTTTTGGTCGTATGGCTTTTACCATTATACTATTTCCATTTTCCTGATTTTAAAATTATTATTAAAAAAAAGCCTAAAAAAATTGCTACAATATAGCCAATAATCCCTTGAACAGGATAGCCAAAAATAACTGGGCCTGTATTCATTTGCATAATTAAAGAAGAACCCAAAATTATAGAAGCAATTATTATGCTAAGTGACAAACGCATTGTTGAACGGTTAATCTCTCTGGTTAAATTTTCTAATCCTTTATGTTCAAAGATAAACTTTATTTTACCTTCCCTAAATTTTTTTATAGCATCTATTAAATCTTGAGGAAGCTTTTCTACAAATTCAATACTATCCTGAATAAATTCATTACTTCTTTTTAGCAATTTCTCTGGGGAAAATCTTTTGCTTATTATTTTAGCCATAAATGGCTTACCAACCGAAACCATGTTAAAATCAGGATCAAGCTGCCTGCCGGTAGTCTCTGCCATGGAGAACGCTTTTATCATTAAAGCCAAGTTAGAAGGTAGAACCAGATTGTGATGTACCATTACATCAATAGTATCCTGGACAAGTTTTCTTATTTCTATATCTTTTAAAGGTATTCCCGCATAATGATCAATCAATTCTGTAAAATCTTGACGCAGTAGATTTTCATCAAATTCCTTTTTAAGTATACCCAGAGCTTCAAGACTCCTCATTCCCTGGTCTAAATCTTTATCCATCATTGCCAGCAAAAATTTTGCTCCATTTTTAATCATATTTTCGTCAACATAGCCAACCTGTCCTACATCAAGCATTGCAATGGTATCCGGAGGTAAAACAAATATATTGGCTGGATGTGGATCGGCATGAAAAAAACCATCTTCGAATATTTGCTTTATAATTATATAAGCACCTCGTCTTGCAACCTCCTTTGGGTCAAAAATACCCCCGCATTCATCTTTAGTTATCTCACTAATCTTGGTTCCTTCAATAAACTCCATAGTAAGGACTTTTGTGGTGGTCATCTCCCAGTAGATTTTTGGTACCTTGACGTAATCAATGTCTTTAAAGTTGATTCTGAACTTTTCAAAATGGTGGGCTTCATTTGTAAAATCAATTTCTTTTAAAATTGCCTTCCTAAACTCTTTTATCATAAGTTTTGGATGATAAACCCAGCTATTACCCAATCTTCTATCAATAAATCCTGCCAGATCCTCTACAATTTCTAAATCTAGCTCAATTAGTTGTCTAATATCAGGTCTCTGAATCTTTACTGCCACAGTTTCACCATTTGGTAAAGTCGCTTTATGAACCTGACTCAGTGAAGCAGCAGCAATTGGTATTTCGCAAAACTCCTTAAACAATTTACTAGTAGGTTCGCCTAATTCTTGCTCAATAATCTTTCTAGCCTGAAAACTATCAAAGGGAGGAACTTCATCTTGAAGTTTTTCAAGTTCCACGATAAAAGCAGGTGGCAGAAAATCAGGTCTGGTGCTTAATATCTGCCCGAATTTGACAAAAGTTGGTCCAAGCTCTTCCAAAGATAGACATATTCTCCTTGGTAGACTTAGAGTCCGGTAGTCTTTTGAAATCTTTTTTATTCTAGATAGTAGTTTTAGTTTTGATCTGCCAATAAAATAATCCAGACCATATTTAACTAGGACAGCTATAACCTGCCTGCCTCTTTTTAACTTGTTATATTTAGATTTAAAGATCATATAAATAGTAAGAATTCATTTGTATAGAAAAAGACCTGTGTATAGTTTTTGGGGTTCATACCACCTGTGTGGTCAAAATACTATTATTAAGATATTTTTCCTTTAAGCTATAATTTACTTTTTACTTAATTTATCAAGCTTCTCTTTTATTTCATCTAAATCTTTGCGAGTAGGAATATTTAATTTTTTAAGTGTCTTTCCTACTGTTTTTTCTATTTTTTCCTCGATTTCACCGCCAGCCTTTTCAGCTTTTTTCATTAGATCTTTTACAAATTTAGCTTCTTCAGTCTCTGAAAGTTCACCCTTTCTAATTAAATCTTTAGCTAATTTCTCAGCTTTTTCTCTGGTAAGAGACAGTACACCTAAGCTGGCTAAAACTACACTTTTAATTAAGTCTGACATAATCTTCCTTTCTATTTAATCTAATAATAAAAATTAGCAAAGCGAGTTAAATTCTTATCTAAAATAAAATAGAAACAATTTGATTTGATACTTTTTCTGAATCAATTTTTTTATTTAGGAATGAATATTCCAGTAGCAGTCCGTCCATCATCCCTGCAAGCAATGAAGTTATTAGATAACTGTCAGATTCTCCAGTTATTTTTTTATTTAAAATAACTTCTCTGACCAGTGGTTGAATTAAATTAACTATATTTTCTCTTAAATGCATAATATGCTTGTTTATTTCAGGACTACCTGGTGATAATTTCAACATCAGAGCTCTTATCAGATTCTTTTCTTTTAGGCCAAAATCTAAATAGTTTTTTATAAGTCTATATAACTTTTTATCAATGGTTCTTTCACTGGATGCTTCAGCAATGGATGACTTAAGTTCAGAAAATATCCTGTCAAGCACCTTTTTATAAATTTCAGCTTTGCTCTTAAAGTGATAATAGAGCGCAGCTTTTGTGATATTAAGCTTTTTTGCTATATCGCTCATTGAAGCACCCAGGTATGTGTATTCTGAAAAAAGATGGGAGGCAACCTCGATAATATCTTCTCTTGTTCTTCTTACAATATTTTTTTGTTTTTTATATGTTTTCATAATTTTAATTTGTATTATTCTATGCTAAAATATTTACTTACTTACCGATAGGTAAACTATGTGTAATAATATACTTGACTTAAAGATAAGTCAAGTAACTTATAAAAAACTAGTTTAATTTCTCTATAATAGGAATTAAACTTTCAGTTAGAATTTCTACTAAAAATTTTACTCTATTAAGTAATCTGAATAAAGGGATCGCAACAATTATTCCTGCTACTGCAAAGCCGAAGATCAAGATAATTGCCACCAAGCCTGCTACTTCTAATAATGTCATAATTGCCTCTTAAATTTTTACTTTCTCTTTTTCCTCTTCTTTTTTTTCTTAAGAATTTTTTTTAATTCTTCTTCGCTAATTTCATCTTTTTTTGCCAGCCTTTCCTTTTCTTGCTTTAATTCCTCTT
>PEXF01000076.1 GCA_002779205.1 Candidatus Hydromicrobium americanum | reverse complement strand
CAAATATCAATTATAGTGGGTTTTAATTACCATATAATAAATCTTTTAGAGACTATAATCCTTGGCTTGGTTTCAATAATAATTTTGGTACTTCCTTTTTATAAAATAAGAAGAGTAGAAAATAATAAGAATTTATCTGATAATTAGTCAGTTAAGCTATCTAAGATTTGTGTTTAAAACTATTAAGAGATACTTCTTCACTTAAAATCAGGGAATTTGTATTTATTGTTGTCTGAAAAACTAATAGAATAAATGTGGAAATTAATATTGCACTTCGCACTTTTTGTCTCATTTTAATTTTCATCCTTATTTTCTTAACTTTGTTTTTTATCCTCCACAATCTTTTCAATTATCTGTTCTACTGAATTAATAAAATCTTTTGCCATATCAAGCCATCCTTTGATCTGCTCTTTGCTAAACTCAACAAAATCTTCATAATCTGCGCGCTGTCTGAATTCAAACATCTTGTTAAAAAAATCACCATGTTTTTCAGATACAATCTTAGGCTTCACAAATTCTTTATTAAATAAGCTCCTTACACCACTGTGTTTTGAAGAAGAAAGTCCTTTCGTTAAAATGAGAGCAAAAACCTCGTAAAATGTTGCATAATATATCCTGTTAACAGCAGCAAATAGTTTTCCATTATTATACATTATCTCTGCTTCTTCCAGAGCTTCTCCTGCCCTTTCTCTTCTGTATCTGATAATCTCTTCTCTCATTTTACAAGTATACCTTCCCTATCAATGTTATAGTGAATGGGCATGGATTTACCAAGCAGTGAATTCCAGAAATCTTCAGATTCCACAAGTATTCCAAAGATAACATCATATTCTAGCTCTATCTTAAAGCCTATACTGAATATCTCTTCCCTTAACATGTCATTGACTTTATTTTTTAAAATTATTAAAACATCAATATCTGATTCTTTACCAGAATCTTCCCTGGCTTTTGAGCCATAGAGAATGACCCTTGAATCAGGAAATTTTTCAAGCAATCTTTCCTTCAATTCCAGTAATGCTCTTTTTTCGTTCTCCTTTAAATTTAATTTTTCAAAACTCTTTATTTTTTCAGCAACACTTTTTTCTTCCTCAATCTGTTTTCCAGCATTTATCATCCAATTATCAATAGCGTCCTTTTTAAACCTCCACAACCCGCCAATTTTGACACCTGCTAATTTTCCTTGCTTAGCAAGTTTATAAATAGTTTTTTCATTAATTTTCAAATAAAGGGAGAGATCTTTAATAGTCATTATTTCGTCTTCCATTTTATTCCTCTTCCAATCCCGGGTAATAAGATTTTCACACTTTAAATTATGAAGTGAAAATTAGAGAAAGTCAAAGAAAAAATTAACAAATTTTCCATTCTTGTAAGTTAAGAGTCCTTTGAAGTTATACTGCTTTAATCTCTTTGGGAGAAAAGAAGGTGAGGTGGTTGAAAACCAGATGCCAAGAAAAAATTTATAAAAACTTGCTTTTGGATCTCACAAGTGTAAAACATGAAAAACATGGATAGATACAACACTGTAACCCTCCATTATAAATTAGAAAAATTTCTGACCTCAGGACATTTACATTTCTGGGGCAAGTTGAAAAGTAAAGCTAAGTCTTTCCAACCTTGAATTTTATTGGATACGGATTGTCACCAAACATCTTTGGTTTCATCAAATTTATCTCCTTTAAAAAACTAGCTAAAACTGCATTCTCTGCCTTGGTATTAAATGGTACTATCTCTACTGTAACCGTATCCCTTCCATTCAATTTGATGTACCCACCATTTTCTATAATTCTCCTAAGAAAATCCAGTTGATCCCGGTAGTTATGATAGTGACGATCAAGCACTTCCAGAGCCATCTTCCTTGCGTTACGAGCACAGACTTTTAAGGTATCAACAAGTAGTTTCTTACTGAAATTAAATGTCTTAAACTTGCCATATATTAAATAATCAAGACGGTTTATATACCTGGGAAGTGAGGCCATCTTTTCCTCAACCTCTTTAAGCTGACATGTTAGACTCTCTCTTTTGGCTAAAGAAGTTCTGTTACGTTTTAGCTCTGCTGCCTGGGCTATGGTTCTATCTCTTTTCTTAGTCTGGGCAAAGGTCCATCTTCCTATTTTCTCATCAATTTTTGCAATAACACTTTTAATTTTGCCTTTTCTGTAACGCAGGGATCTTAGCATGGGGTTAGCCATCATCTTATCACTTAAAAGATCTGGAGGCAGTAGATTGTCCCTTAAGAATATATCTTTTCTGTAATCTTCCATGCTGTAGCTTGTTATCTGGTCAATTCCAAACTGGCCTATTTCTACCTTAAAATCACATTCTTCCCTCCAGCGATAAATTATAGCTTCTGCTCCCTCCGCCATATCCCCACCAATAAATATTCTATCATAGGCAATTTTATTACTAAAGTTTTTGTGATAGACTTCAAAGTAAAAGAATTATAAATCCTTAAAATGAATAACTTACAAGTTTATTATGAAAATCAAAAGAAGAGTACATTAGTGGCATTACTACTTTGGTTATTTTTTGGTACTCTTGGATTTCATAGATTTTATTTAAGGAAAGTAGGAACTGGTATAATGCTACTTATCCTGTCTCTTGGTTAAATAGCAAGTCTTTGGCATATATGGATACTGTACATCATTAGCCCAATAATTGGTCTTTGGTTATTCATAGATTTATTTTTAATCCGTGGTGTGGTAGCAGAAGAAAATATCAAGATTTACAATTGGTTAGTAAAAAGTATGCAAATAACAGTTGCACCAGTGCAAAATGTTAAAGAAGTTAAAACAAATTATACTAAGTGTAAATATTGTAATTCTGAAATACCAATAAATTCAAGTTATTGTATAAGTTGTGGTAAAAAATTATAAAATCAAGTAGGTGGTAATATTACTATGAATCAAAAAGAATTAAAAGAGATCCTTGAAAAAAGGACAAAAGAAATAGATATTGTAATTGAAAATAAAGAATCCTTTACTAACAAGGAAATAATTAAAATTGCCATGTGGATGGCCAAGCAATGCTACTTATTGAAATTTTCAAAAAGACAGATATGGAGATATATAGTTTTCTTAAAAAATTAAGTGGAAATGATATTAAAACATCCCCAGATATTAAAAATGTTGTTCTAAAATTCATAGATTTTCTTAAAAATCTAACTATTACACAGCCTTATCCTACACCTGTAGGAACAGAAAAGAGTAGTTATTGGAATATGAAATAAAGTTTAATCTAATCCATCTTTTATTGCTTTCTTTAATCCAGGTGGTAATAGCTGATAAATTTTTACAGAATATTTTTTTTCATGGTATCTGAACCACTCTAATGCATCTAATAATATTTCAAGATTTTCAGCCACGTATACTATTCTATCTTTATTGTCCACTGCAACATATGCATTATCTAAATATTTCATTTAAATCACCTCCCCCCTCAAAAATTTGATATAATAGTATAGATTGTTTAATATGAAGAAGGATTCTATGGTACTTGGTGGTATACTAACCAATTTTATTAATTTTGCCATTATTTTAATTAAAATAGGAAAGTTGCAGAATCACGCATTTATACTTAATAATATTTGACTTCCATTAAAACAAAAAGTAGAATTATGTCAGGACAAAAAAATT
>PEXF01000044.1:8853-13848 GCA_002779205.1 Candidatus Hydromicrobium americanum | reverse complement strand
GAGATATGGGTATTGACCTGGGAACAGCTAATACTCTGGTATATGTGAAGGGTAAAGGGATAGTTCTAGATGAGCCTTCTGCTGTGGCTATTGATAAAGAAAAAAAGAAGATATTGGCAGTAGGAAAAGAAGCTAAAAGAATGGTAGGAAGAACTCCTGAGAATATAGTAGTGGTTAGACCACTCAAAGATGGAGTAATTGCAGATTTTGAAACCACAGAAAAAATGATCAGGTATTTTATCCAAAAGGTTCATAAGAATGTAGCTTTTGCCAGACCCAGAATTGTTATTTGTGTTCCCTCAGGAATTACTCCAGTCGAAAAGAAAGCAGTTGTTGAAACCACTGAACAGGCTGGAGCCAGGGCGGCTTATATAATTGAGGAGCCTCTGGCTGCGGCAATAGGTACAGGGCTGCCTATTGATGAACCCAGTGGCAGTATGATTGTCGATGTAGGAGGAGGGACTTCTGAGGTAGCAGTTATATCTTTAGGGGGAATAGTTGTCAGTAAATCACTCAGGATTGGTGGAGATGAAATGGATGAAGCTATAATCTATTATTTAAAAAAGGAACACAACCTGTTTTTAGGTGAAAGAACTGCTGAAAAAGTAAAAATAGAAATCGGGTCTGCTTTTCCTCTGGAGAACGAGGAAAAAATGGAAATAAACGGAAGAGACCTGGTAACCGGACTTCCCAAGACAATTATTATCACCAGCCAGCAGATAAGAAAGGCATTAGAGAAGGAATTGAATGATATTGTAAGTTCTATTGTTGAGGTACTGGATATTACACCTCCAGAACTTTCTTCAGATATAATGAAAAGAGGTATATTTTTAGCAGGAGGGGGCTCATTACTTAAGGGACTGGCCGAAAGAATCAGCAGGGAAACGCATTGTCCGGTTTATCTGGCTGAGGATCCATTGGCGGCAGTAGCTATCGGAGCAGGAAAGTGTGTTGAGGATTTTAGTACTTTGAAGAAATATCTCAAGTTTTCAATATAGCTGATTTTATATTCAACCTATAATATTTACTGATTGTGATATTAAATAGAAGATTTAGAAACTTTATTGTTCTGGCTATAATAATTGTTTTATGTCTGGTAGTTATTACTGTAAGTTTTAGGCAATCCGATTTAATTAATAATATCAAAGTTAAGACTGTTGATTTTTTCAAACCCGTCCAGGAGAAGTTTTACTCTTTCTTTAGCCCTGTAACACATTTTATCAATTCAATTGGAGATTATATAAATTTAAGGGAAAAGTATTTAAATCTTCAGAGGGAAAATTCAGAATTAAGAAGAGGATATAGTGAGAATATAAATCTAAAGGTTGAAAATAATTCGTTGAGGAAGCTGCTGGGTATAGAACTAAGAAAAGATTATGCAACCATACCTGCAAAAGTAATAGGTTATTATGAAAGCAAGTGGCAGTCTGAAGTTGTTTTAAATGTCGGCAGGAGCGATGGAGTACTGGAAGGGATGGGAGTCATTGATGAGAATGGGTTGATAGGAGTGGTTATAATAGCTGGAAATGATTCATGCAATGTGAGGCTTATTAATGATCCCCGGAGCAATATCGGAGTAAGAATTTTATCTTCAAGAAAACTGGGAATTATTCAGGGGAGCCAGGATAAAAAAATTACATTGAATTATATTTCCGGTGAAGAGCCGGTATTTAAAGGTGATATAATAATTACATCGGAATATGGAAAGCTTCCTGAAGAAATTTTAATAGGACGGGTAAGCAAGGTAACGAAAAATATGGGTGATCCATATAAGGCAATTGAAATTGAACCTTTTGTTGATTTTAAAAAAATAGAGTATGTTCTGGTGATAAAAGAATAAAATACCACCTATAAACTATGAAAACCTTTTATAGAATCTTGCATTTCTTTATACTAATAATTTGTTTACTGCTGCAAATAGTTTTTTTTGAAAACTTGAAGTCATTTTCTGTAGACTTTGATTTAATTATGGTAGTTATAATAGCAATCACTCTTTTTGACGGTGTTTTTTGGGGTATGCTATTTGGATTTATAGTCGGAATGGTATTGGATATTATGGTGGGTAGTATTGTGGGGATAAGCGCATTTATTTATTCTATGAATGCCTTTATGGTAGACAGGCTAATTACGGCTGGATTTAGATATAGACTCCTGACTTATTCTTTTATTGTTTTCCTGATTACGGAAATAAATATTTTAATAGTAAGTTTAATCCGCTATTTATTTAATTTTGATAGTAATTTATTAAGAATGGGGTTAGAGCTGGTAACAAAGCCAGTTTGTAATATTATTTTAATGTTTATTATCTTTCCTATTATAAGTTCTGGTACGAAGAGGGAGATAGAACTTGGGTTCAAATATAAAAATAAGATTTAAAATAATTCTCTATCTGCTGGTAATGATATTGATAGTGCTTATTTTAAGGCTATACTTTTTGCAGATAATGAGTGGAGAGCTTTATGCGGAATTGGCATCTAAGAATATTACCAGGGAAAAAACAGTGGCAGCCCCCAGGGGAAATATTTATGACCAGAATGGGAAACTGATAGTTGATAGTGTTCCGGTTACCGCGGTGGCTGTAGAACCCCATATTGTTTTAAAGAACGAGGATGTAATGAAGGCACTCAGTGATTGCCTGGATATGTCTTACCAGGATATAAAAGAAAAACTAGAAAAAAGCGATGTATCTTATATTGATAGGGTTATTCTAAAAAAAGATATAGATGCTGCGGCTATGATTTATCTTAAAGAAAACAGCAGCAATTTACCCGGAGTGGAAGTGGTTGATGTTTACCTCAGAGAGTATAATTTTGGTGTTCTGGCATCACATTTGTTAGGGTATACGGGAGAGATTGATGAGGACATGCTAAAGTCAGAAAAATATGGAGATGGTTATGAGGGTGGAGACCAGGTAGGACTTACCGGCCTGGAAGAAACTTATGAGAGTGTGCTTAAAGGAAAAAAGGGTAAGATAGTATATGAAGTTGATCCCCTGGGAAGACCGGTGAATATATTAGAGGAAACCAGCCCGACTTGCGGAAATGATTTGTATCTGACTATTGACATCGATTTACAGCAATTTGTAGAGAAAATTCTTTATGAGTCTATATTGGAGGTAAGACAGAAGAAGATTAAAGATACAGATGAGTATTACAAAGTACCCGGGGGAGCAGTGGTGGTACTCAACCCCCAAAATGGTCAGGTGCTTGCCATGGCCAGCTATCCTACCTTTAATCCGGAATTATTTGTAGGTGGTATATCACAAACTGATTGGGATAATCTGAATGATCCGGAAAATTATTATCCCTTAAATAACAGAGCGGTTATGTCTTTTCCTCCAGGTTCAGTAATTAAAATAGTTACTGCTTATGCCGGTCTTGCTGAAGAAGTGATCAGTGAGGAAAGCAGACTAAATTGCACAGGAGTATGGCTGGGATTGGGAGAAGATTTTCCTAAATTTTGCTGGGCAAGCCATGGCAGTCTTGATATCAGAGGGGCCATTAAAAATTCATGTGATATTTATTTCTATCAGGTAGGAGATAGACTTTATACAAAATTGAATAATACGGAAGAGTTTCTTCAGGAGTATGCCAGGATTTTTGGCTTTGGCTCGTTGACCGGAATTGATCTTCCTCATGAGGATAAGGGACTGGTTGCGGATAAGGAATGGAAAAAAGATTATTTTAAGGACCAGCCAGAATATTCTGTCTGGTATCGGGGCGATACCGTAAATATGGCAATAGGGCAGGGAGACTTATTGGTAACTCCTCTTCAGATGGTCCAGGCTTTTTCAATCCTGGCAAATCGTGGAATACAGTACACCCCTTATATAGTTAAAGAGATCAGGGATACTGAAGGCAATTTGTTTCCAGATAGTTTAAGAGAAGAATATAAGGATTTAAAATTAAACGAATATTTTATTGAAATTATAGAAGATGGCCTGGTTCAGGTAGTTGGACCTGGTGGAACTGCTGCCAGTGCTTTTAGAAATTTTCCATTGGATGAAATACCGGTAGCGGCAAAAACCGGAACCGCGGAGTTTGTAGGAAGACAGGATTACGGCTGGTTTGCAAGCTATGCTCCTGTGGGCAGCCCTGAATATGTCGTAGTGGTAATGCTTGAGGAGGCTGGTTCTGGTGGAAGCAATGCGGCACCTATTGTAGAAAAAATATACAGGTATTTATTTAATATTGATTAAAAAGATAATTATGGAAGTCATAAATGATAAGAAGAAGAAAAAAGGATTTTGGCGATTTTGAAAATCTTGACAGAGAGAAGAGAGCGGTAAGATTTGATTTTATATTATTTTTTCTGGCGCTTGCTGTCTCTTCCTTCGGGGTTCTAATGATTTACAGTGCAACAAGAGAAACCCTGCCAGGAGGAGTGACTGACCCTCAATATTATCTTAAAAAGCAGGCGATCTGGCTGGCAGCCGGAATTGTTATATGTGTTGCAGTTCAATTTATAAATTATAGGAAGATTCAGAGATACTGGTGGCTAATTTTTATTATAGGCATTTCTTTTCTTGCTGCCGTGTCTCTTTTTGGTTATGAAGTGCATGGATCAAAAAGCTGGATGGATTTAAAATTCTTTACGATTCAACCTTCGGAATTTTCAAAAGTTTTTATGGTGATATCCCTGGCTGCTGTTATGTCAAAATGGAAAGGTGAAAAAGTATACCAGGTTACATTTAAAAAAGTTGCCATTTCATCGACGGTAGCTCTTATATTTGTAATATTGGTATTACTGGAACCGGATTATGGAACTGCCTTAATGTATTTTATAGCCTACTTAGGCCTGTTATTTTTATCCGGAGCTAATTTTCTTTATTTACTGTCAATACTGGGACTGACAGCGGGGGGATTTTTTATAGCTCTTAAGGCCGGGCTAATAAAGCAATATCAACTTGATAGGATTCTTGTCTTTTTAAAGCCAGATGTATCAAGCGAAGGTGCTGGCTATAATTTATATCAGTCAAAGTTAGCAATTGGCTCC
>PEXF01000044.1:1470-8843 GCA_002779205.1 Candidatus Hydromicrobium americanum | reverse complement strand
TGGGAAAGGGCCTCTTTCTGGGAAAACAGACAAATCTAAGTTATGTCCCGGCACACCATACTGATTTTATATTTTCCGTTATTGGAGAAGAACTGGGATTCCTGGGGGCTGTTCTGGTATTGTTGGTTCTTGGTGTGATTGTCTGGCGATGTTTTTATATAGCCTCAAATTCTTCTGATAGTTTTGGCATGCTTCTGAGCTCTGGAATAGGTTTTATTATCCTATCGCAAGTGGTTATAAATATAGGTATGACCATAGGCTTAATGCCCATAATTGGAATCCCTCTGCCTTTCTTGAGTTCTGGAGGTTCTAGCCTTATAAGCATGTTTCTGGGTATTGGTCTTGTAGAAAATGTTTATATATGGAAAGAAGTAAGAAAAGACTATGAAATAGCTTATCAAGAGTTCAAATAATCTTTAGGAAAATTAAATATGAATAAAATTAAAAAGCTGGACTTTGACCTGCTTGAAAAACTTTTAAAAGACATTGAAAAGCCGGGCAGGTATATAAATAATGAAGTCGGGTCCAGGAGCAAAAGCCCGGAACCAGCCAGTGATTTTTACAATTTAATTTCTATGGCTCTTGTATTTCCGGATATATATGAAGTTGGTATGTCCAATCTGGGGCTTCAGATTTTATATGACATTGTAAACAGTCATAGAGATTTTACAGTTGAAAGGGTTTTTTCTCCGTGGATAGATTTTGAGAAGAAACTTAGAGAGCAAAACGTAAAAATATTTTCACTGGAAAACAGAATATTTCTGGATTGCTTTGACCTGATTGGATTTACTGTTCAGCATGAGCTTCTATATACTAATATATTAAATATACTGGACCTTGGTGGAATAAATATAAACTCAAGGCACAGAAGAGACAAATTTCCACTGGTATGTGCCGGTGGTCCTGCAGTTGTAAATCCCCAGCCCCTTTCAAGATTTATGGATTTTTTTGTTGTCGGAGATGGTGAAGAAGTAATTATATCTATTCTGGAAAGAGTTAAAATTTACAAGTGTAATAATAAAGATAAAGAATGGTTTTTAAAAGAGATCAGCAAGCTGGATGGAATATATATTCCGGGATTTTACAAATTTCACTACTTTCCTGATGGAAGTATTGAAAGTATCAATCCGGGTAGAAAAGTAAGAAAGGCGATAGTGGAAGACTTAAATAAATTTGAAATAGTCCAGAATCCTATAATACCTAATATTAAACCTGTACACGACAGATTTGCAGTAGAGATTATGAGGGGCTGCGGCAGGGGCTGTAGATTCTGTCAGGCAGGCATAATTTATAGACCGGTGCGGAAGAGAGAAGTTGAATCTCTAATCAGGCAGAGTGCTGCAGGAATTAAAAATACAGGTTACGATGAAATTTCATTCTTATCGCTATCTTCATCAGATTATAGTGAGATTGAGCATTTGCTGGATAAAATTACCAGTTCTTTAAAACTGGGAAGGCTGTCAATTTCACTGCCTTCTATGAGACTGGACAGTTTTAATTTAAATTTGGCAGAACTTATTCAGAGCGGAAGAAAAACAGGACTTACTTTTGCTCCCGAAGCAGGCAGCCAGAGGATGAGGGATATAATCAATAAAAATATTGGGGAAAATGAAATACTTGATTGCATAAAAATGGCTTTCAGCAGAGGCTGGGAAAAAATCAAGCTTTACTTTATGATAGGATTACCGTTTGAAAACAATGAAGATATCAGTCAGATAGTAGAACTTATAGAAAAGGTGATTATGGCGGCGAAAGACGAGCTTTCTAGAAAGAAACTACCAAGATTAAAAATTAACATCAGCATAAATGCATTTTGTCCTAAACCCTTCACACCATTTCAATGGACTAGCCAGGATAATACGGCAAGCCTGGATAGTAAATTTAATTATATTTTAAAAAATGTACCAAAAAGATATGTAAATATAAGCTGGACGGATTCCAGAAAAAGCATGATAGAGTGCGCCCTGTCCAGAGGTAATGAACTTGTTGGTGAGGTCATAGAAGGTGCATGGAAAAGTGGAGCCAGGCTTGATAATTGGACAGAATTTTTTAAGTTTCATGTCTGGGAAAAAGAATTCAGGAAAGCTGGTCTGGATATTAGCTTCTTTACAACCAGAGGTTTTGCTGATGATGAAATATTACCGTGGGATGTTATTGATATTGGAGTCAGTAAAAAGTTTTTACTGAGAGAATATGATAAATCAAAAAGATACCTTCGAGACCAGGATAAGATTTAAATTTTATAAAAAGGATGAATTTAAGTATCTATCCCACCTGGATATTTCCAGGATAATAGTACGGGCTTTAAGCAGAGCGGAACTGGAAATAAAATATAGCCAGGGGTATAATCCAAAGCCTAAAATAAATTTTAGTCCCCCAACTCCATTAGGTATAGTGAGTTTGGCGGAATATGCCGATGTATTGCTTGATGGTGGTATTGAAGAGAATGAATTCAAAAAAAAGGTTAACCTCAAGCTAAAACCACAGATGCAAATTACTGAAGCTAAAAAGATAATGATAAAAGCAGATAATCTTATGAATGATATAGCAATAAGTCTTTATGGCTTCAAGCTTTGCACGCCCTCTTCCTGTAAAAACCTGTTGGAGGAGTTTTATGGGGATATAGAGGGAGATTTAAGGGCCAAATCTGATTTTTCCCGCTCAATATTTGATTTAAAAATAAAACCGGATAAAGAAAATTCAGATATTATCCTTCTAAAACTATCTGGATATGCTAAAATTTTTAAAGAAGAAAATAATGAATTTTTTAAATTCAATAATTTTTATAGTTTTTTTGGAAATTGGTTAAAAAAATACAGGATTAATATTAAAGGTGTAGAAAAGGAAGAATTGTTTGTAGTGAGAGGAAATGCACTTAAAACACCAATGGAGGTAATTTAGTAATACAGTAAAGGAGACTAAAGTAAAATTGTATAAAGAAATGTTAATAAGTTCAGATAAAAATGAGACCAGGGTTGCTATTTTAGAGTCAAAACGGGTTACCCAGCTTTATTTTGACCGTAAAAGCAAAAAGTCCTTAGTCGGAAATATCTATTTGGGTAAGGTTAAAAATGTCCTTCCCAGTCTGGATGCAGCTTTTGTAGATATTGGCGAAGATAAAAATGCATTCTTGTATGTTAATGAGGTTGGCATTGGTATGGATACTGATAATGGGGAAGAAATCCCAAAGAAGATACAATATGTCCTTAAGCCCAATCAGATGATAATGGTTCAGGTAACAAAAGATCCAATGAAGACAAAGGGTGCCAGGCTTACTACTTTTATATCTATTCCGGGAAGATATCTTGTTTTAGCACCTTTTAATAGTGGTATCGGTGTTTCCAGGAAACTTAGTGGTGAAGAAAGAGAGAATTTAAGAAAGTTTGCAGAAGAGATAAAAAAAGAAGATTATGGATTAATTGTAAGGACTGCTGCCAGAGAAACAGATAAAGCTAAATTAAAAAAAGATTTAAAACAGCTTATAAAAAAGTGGAATTTTATAAGGAAAAAGGCTTCTGATTTAAACAGGCCAAAATTAATTTTCAGTGATCATTCGATAGTTATAAAACTAATGCGGGATATATTTTCAGAAGAGTTCGGCGCCATATATGTGGATAAGAAGGTAATTAGAAGGGAAATCGGAAGGTACCTGTGGTCTGTCGGAGTTAAATTTAACAATATAATAGTTCATCACGGCAAGGAAGATTTATTTGAAGCTTTCAATGTCAATGAGGCGATAGAAAGTGCCCTGGAAAAAAAAGTATGGCTGAAGTCTGGTGGTTTTATAGTAATAGACCACGGAGAAGCTATGACTTCAATTGATGTTAATACAGGCAAGTATACCTCAAGTAAAAGTTCGACTCAAACTATATTAAGGACAAATCTTGAGGCAGCGGAAACTATTGCCAGCCAATTAAGGCTCAGGGATATTGGCGGAATAATAGTAATTGATTTCATTGATATGGCCAGTGGAAAAGACAGGAATAAAGTTCTAGGCAGTTTCCTGCAGTGTCTTGAAAATGATAAGACCAAAACTGAAGTTTTACAGTTTTCAAAAATGGGACTTCTGGAGATGACCAGAAAAAACGTCTCTGACGGAATTCTTGGCACTATGTGCAAAACCTGTCCCCATTGCGGAGGTTCAGGCTATATAAAATCTGAGGAAACCATAAGACTTGAGACTGAAAGGAAAATCAGGAAGCTTGCCAGGGGAAGTGATGCTAAAGGTTTTTTAATAAAATTAAACACTGCTATTGCAGCGCTTGTGATTGGGCCGGATGGAAGGAATTTAAAACATCTTGAGAATATAACCAAAAAATATATTTATATCCAGGGTGACCCAAAACTGCCTGTTGATTCTTTTTTAGTAGCTGCTGAGGGTTCAATTGCCGAGATAAAAGAGGCTGCTAAACCATTTAAAACTGGTGATATCCTGGATTTATTAGTAGAAGAGCCATATCTGCATAATAAGAGTGATGCCATTTCCAGGGTTAATGGATGTGTTGTGCAGATCATTGATGGAAGGAAGTATATTGGTCAGAGATTAAAAGTAAAAATTAGATCCATATCTAAAACCAGTGCCGTAGCAGAAATCCGTAATTAAAGTAAATAATAAATGTTTTAATAAACGTTTTAAAATTGACAGGGCGATATTATGTATGTTAATATTGCACTCTGTAATTGGATGATGGCTATGGAGGTTAAAATTTACGCAATAGTTACAAGTGGCAGAAAACAATATAAAGTAGAAGAAAATAAAGATATAGTAGTGGAAAGAATTGAAGGCAAAGAAGGCGATAAGATTACAATTTCTGAGGTGAATCTTATCAGTGATGGTGATAAAATAGAAATTGGAAAGCCAATATTGGCAAAGGCTGCGATTGAAGCTACTATAAAGAAACAAATAAAAGGAGATAAGGTAATTGCCTTTAAATATAAGCCTAAAAAAAGGTACAGGAGAAAAGTTGGGCACAGGCAGTTACTTACGATATTACATCTTGATAAAATAAGTATAAAGCAATAGCAACAGGAGAAACTTATGTCTAGTAAAAAAGGTGCAGGAAGCACCAGAAATGGAAGAGACAGTAACCCAAAGTATTTGGGCATAAAAAGGTCTGGAGGCCAGCTTGTGACTGCCGGAAATATTATTATAAGGCAAAGAGGAACAAGATTCAGACCAGGTATTAATGTTGGCATGGGACGGGACTATACTCTTTTTGCCAGGGCTGACGGAAGAGTTGAATTTATAAAAAGCAGCAAAAAAGGTAAAGTAGTAAACATCATTTCCGCATAATCACTCCAGTAAACTAAACTTTTATAACACTCCTATGTAGTGTAAGACGACTCCTGCTGCACCTGCTGCCAGTATTACCAGGATTGGATGTATTTTAAAAACAAGCAGCATTATAAGACTTATAACTGTTATTGCCAGGGTAGCAGGGTTAATGATTTCTAAAAAGTGACCGCTGGTATTAAAATTTAATATGGTTTTAATATTTATCCCTTCTCTAAATAAGGTATTTTTGGCTACAAATATGGCAGCCTGTATAATTAATGCCAGTACAATTGGTCTAATTCCATAAATAGCGTCTTTTATGATTGGGTGATGTTGAAACTTAGATAAAAAATGAGAAATTCCTAAAATTAAAATAAGTGATGGCAGGACTACCCCTACAGTGGCAAGCATTCCTCCTGGAATTCCTCCTATCTTGTAACCAACAAAGGTGGCTGTGTTTATAGCAATTGGGCCCGGGGTCATCTCTGAAATTGAGATTATATTTACGAATTCCTGACTGGTAAGCCAGTTGTGGGCTACTATTTCTCTTTCAATAATGGGAATCATCCCGTATCCACCCCCAAAGCAAAATAACCCTATTTTGAAGAAGGTAATCAATAATTCCAGATAGATCATTTTTTCTTTTTCCTTATAGTCTTAAATAAATAAATTATTAAACCCAATGCTATTCCCATTATAATGACGTAGATAGGGTGAATCCCTGTTCCCAGTAGGAGAAGAAGAGCTATTATGGTTATCAGCGGACTTATTTTATACTTCATGCCGGCCTTTCCCACCCGAAGCGCTGCAACGATTAATAGTGCTATTACAGCAGAGCTTATTCCTTTAAAGACCGCTTTTACTACAACTATATTACTGATATATGTAAATATTCTGGCAACCACGATGATGATTAAAAATGATGGAAGTATAACACCAAGCAAGGCAGATAAGGCTCCAATGTATCCCCCGATTCTTTGACCGATAAATATAGCCGAATTTACAGCAACAGCTCCGGGAAAGGATTGAGAAATGGATAAGATATCTATCATATCATTTTTTGAAATCCATTTTTTCTTATCCACTATCTCCCGCTCAATTAAGGGGATCATGGCAAATCCCCCTCCGAATGTAAAACTTCCTATTTTAAAGAAGGTCCAGAAGAGTATCCATATTTTTTTCATAGTATGCTTTTGCTTGAAGCAATTGTAAAAATTCTTATATTTTTTTCTAACCGGTTGTTCTATTATCTAAATTCTATATGAAATGTTAATAATTTTATCATATATAGTATTGGTAGTGATAGGATATCCAATAACTTTATGCCGATATAAGGATTTTATTTGTTATTCACAGAATAACAATTTTTATTTGCTTGACTATGCAAATTCTTTCAGTAATATTTAGGTAATATATTTAATTAATAAATATTCAAAACATTTAAGCGGAAACAGCTTATGAAAGGCAAAATGAAGGCACAGTTATTTTACGGACCGGGAGATGTAAGGTATGAAGACATAGATATACCGGAAATAGGAAATGATGAAGCACTGGTTAGAATAAAGAGCGCTCTTACCTGTGGTTCGGACCTGAAAACATACAGAAGAGGTCATCCCACTATGATAAAAAAGGCTTCAGTTTTTGGCCATGAATGGGCTGGCAATATTGTAAAAATAGGTGGAGATGTGGATAATTTCAAAGTAGGCGACAGAATAGTAGCAGTAAATAGTGTTCCCTGTTATAAGTGTTATTACTGCAAACTTGGAAGGTATTCTCTTTGCGAGAATCTGGAATATAATAACGGCGCCTATGCAGAGTATATAAAAATACCGGGGGAAATATTAAAGGAAAACACATATAAAATACCAGAGAAGATAGATTACAGAGAAGCTGCACTGCTGGAACCAATGGCCTGTGTGGTACACGGCATAGAGCAGTCAAATATTAATGCTGGTGATATGGTAGTAATCAATGGCGCAGGTCCCATCGGGCTTATGTTTGTTGTTCTGGCCAAGTTAAAGGGTGCGCTTGTAATATCAGTGGACTTATCAGATGAGAGGCTGGGGTATGCCAGACAGTTTGGGGCAGATTATATTAT
>PEXF01000044.1:0-1430 GCA_002779205.1 Candidatus Hydromicrobium americanum | reverse complement strand
GATCTGACTGAAGGGAAAAGGGGCGTAGATGTAGCAGTTGATGCCACCGGAATTCCCAGAGTATGGGAAATGGCCATACTTATGTGCAGAAAAGGAGCGGTGGTAAATCTATTTGGGGGATGTATGCCAGATACATCCATAAACATAGATACAGGGCTTATTCACTACTCGGAGCTTACTATTAAGGGAATATACCATCATACTCCTTACTATGTAAAAAAAGCATTTGATCTAATAACCTCCGGACAGATTGATACTGTTAAATTTATAACTGCTGATATGCCCCTTGAAAAACTGGTAAGTGCACTGGAGCTCATGGGTCAGCAGAAGGGTATAAAATATAATATTACAACATAATCATTATGAAAGCTTTGCTTTGCTATAATCAAAATGAATTTAAGCTGGAAGAAATAGACAGGCCAGGGATACTAAAGGATGAGATGTTAATAGAAATGATATATACTGGTCTATGCGGATCTGATATTATAAAGATATTTGACCCGGCAGTAAAAAAGCCTGCGGTTTTTGGACACGAGGTGGTGGGAAGAGTAACAGAAACCGGAAGGAATGTAACCAGGTTCAAATCAGGTGATATAGTAGTAGCTGCTCACCACATACCCTGTTACCGGTGTCATTATTGTTTACACGGCAGCCATTCAATGTGCAGACACTTTAAAGAAACAAATATATATCCAGGTTCATTCTGCCAGTATATAAGGCTGTCAAAAGAACATGTCAGGTATACTACTTTTAAAATCTCCCCAGACTCCAACCTTCTGGAAGCATTATTTATTGAACCCCTGGCCTGCTGTATCAGGGCTGTGGATAGAGTTACCTTCCGGAAAGGTGATGTTTTTTCTGTAGTGGGGACCGGGATTATTGGAATGCTTTTTATCCAGTTAATAAAACTATCAGGTGGAAGAGTAGTGGCTATTGACCTGGATAATAACCGGTTATCCATGGCCAGATTTCTGGGAGCAGAATATACCATAAATCCGTCAAAAAAAAATACAGTCCGTGAGATTAAAAATATTACAGCTGTAGGTGTTGATATCGCAATACTTTCAGTAACCAATAAAAATATACTGAATGATGCACTTTTATACTTAAGAGATGGTGGAACAGTTAATATTTTTGGAGCATCAGGAAAGGAAAGCAGGTTTGAAGTTGATTTCGAAAGTGTATATAAAAGAGAACTGACCATAATGAGCTCTTACTCTGCTACTCCTGAGACGTTAAAGCGCGCTTATGATATCATAAGCGGTAAAAAAATAAATTTATCTCCCCTGATATCAGAGGTAATGCCGCTTTCAGATTTTAAAAAAGGCCTGGACCTGATGCTGCAGAGGAAAATATATAAGGCTATTTTTAAACTATAGCAAAATGTATCTTTCGTATAATTCTAAAAGCTTAATTTGATTTTCAGGATA
>PEXF01000140.1 GCA_002779205.1 Candidatus Hydromicrobium americanum | reverse complement strand
ATTCTTTTCGCCAAGTTTTTTATATTTGTCTTGCTTGATTCTTGATAATAATCTGGATAAATTGTATTATTTCTAAAGCGCCGGAGTGGCGGAATTGGCAGACGCGCTGGACTCAAAATCCAGTGAACCGCGAGGTTCATGTCGGTTCGACCCCGACCTTCGGCACCAGTAAAAAGCTGCCAGTACCTTTACTATCTACTATAAATATCAGTACATCATAAAACAATATAATTTTATAAAGCCAGGATATGCGCTAATCTGTATAAATCTTCGTCTATGCTTTTCTTTGTCTCAAGAATATCTTCAAATTTAGACGTTTCTATCTTCATACTCTTAATTCCTATCATACAGTCGCTCTCGCCTTCCAGTAAGAGGTCCACAGCCTTTTTACCAAACTCGGCAGCCAGTATCCGGTCCAGTGCAGATGGAGAACCGCCTCTCTGAATATAACCCAGTACTGATATTCTTACTTCATGACCTGCCAGTAATTTAATAGAGGATGCAACATCACTTGCGCTGGCTGCCCCTTCCGCAACTATCACTAAAGTATGTCTTTTTCCTTCTCTATGATTCTTAATCTGGTTAGCAATTTTTGCTAAATCAAACTCTATCTCAGGAATCAATATATAATCAGCGCCACATGCAATTCCTGTATTTACTGCAATCATCCCTGAATTTCTTCCCATTACTTCTACTACAAATATTCTTTCATGGGAAGATGCAGTATCTCTAATTTTTGACATGATATCAATTATTACATTAAGGGCAGTATCAAACCCAATGCTATAATCAGTGCCCGCAACATCATTATCTATAGTTGCCGGGATGCCTACAACCTGAATCCCTTGCTTATGAAGTTCATGAGCGCCTCTAAACGAGCCATCCCCGCCAATTACCACCAGTCCTTCTATCTTGTTTTTTTTCAAATTATCTATAGCCTCTTTCTGTCCTTCTCTGCACTTGAATTTTTCCGATCTGGCCGAATAAAGAAAAGTACCCCCTCTGTCGATAATTCCACCAACTGAATTTAAATCCAGCACTTTAAAATTATTATTGATTAATCCTTTAAAACCCTCATAGAACCCGTAAACTTTCAGATTATTATATATTGCATATCTTGTAACTGTCCTTATAACCGCGTTCATCCCGCTGGCATCTCCGCCGCTGGTTAAGAGCGCAATATTTCTTTTTTCTCCCACTAAAATCACTCCTCTACTTTCTTCTATTTTTTAATTCATCAAATAATTCATTTAAAGTAATCTTCTTTTCAACCATCAAGACCAGTAAATGATAAACAAGGTCAGCTATCTCGCTAGTCATATCCTGTTTTTCCTGATGCTTTGAAGATAAAATAACCTCCATACTTTCTTCACCGAATTTCTTTATTATTTCATCCAATCCTTTTTTATGCAGAGAGTAGGTGTAAGAATCAGAAACCTTATTTTTAATTCTACTTTCAATAACGCCGTACAGCTCATCAAGTATATTTTGTTTTGAGTTCTCTTTGAAATATTTTTTAAAATCTAAATTATTATCAATATTTTCCAGAGTTCTGTAAAAGCAGCTTTTCATCCCGGTATGACAGGCATTTCCTATCTGTTCTACACTAATAAGCAAGGCATCCCCATCACAATCATACTTTATTTCTTTTATTTTCTGTATATTTCCTGAGACTTGCCCTTTATTCCAGAGCCTTTTTTTTGTTCTGCTCCAGAACCAGGTTGTTCCCGTACTAAGGCTTTTTTTAAGAGATTCTTTATTCACATAAGCCAGCATAAGAACTTCTTTTGTTTTACAATCCTGGATTACAGCCGGGATTAGACTAGTATTTTTATTCTCTTCTATATTAATTTTTTTACCCTTTTTCATAATTCCCTAATTCCTTTTTTTATATTACACCAGTTTCCTTATATTTATAACACCTTTACAATAATGCTTCCTGCAAAAACGACAGTTGTAAGCTTTCCCGGCAGTTTATTAATAATATCATATTGAAATTCAAAATTTCCATATTCATCTAATTATTTAAATTTTTAAAATTATCAATACTTAGAAATTAAATATCAATATTGCTGTAATAATACCGGACTCATATCCTTACATTTATTCCTTCAGATTTTAAATACTCCTTAGCTTCTCTTATTGTATATTGTCTATAATGAAAAATAGATGCTACCAGAACTGCATCAGCACCTGTATATTTAATTACATCTCTTAAATGTTCTAGTTTTCCAGCTCCACCTGAAGCTATAACCGGTATGTTTACAACAGATGTAACTGCACCGGTAAGGTCTATATCATAACCATCTTTTGTTCCATCCTTATCCATACTTGTAAGCAATATTTCACCTGCTCCAAGCTCTTCTACCCTTTTTGCCCAGTCGACTGCATTTATACCGGTAGGAGTTCTTCCTCCATTTAGATATACCTCCCAGAAATCTTTATTCTTATATTTTGCATCAATGGCAACCACTATACATTGACTCCCAAAAATCTTTGAAGCTCTGTTTATTAAAGAAGGATCCCTGACTGCAGCTGTGTTTATTGAAATCTTATCAGCGCCTTTTCTTAATATTTCCCGTATATGTTCTATCCTGCTTATACCTCCACCTATAGTATATGGTATAAATACTTTTTCGGCAGTTTTACTTGCAAGATCAACTACTGTTTTTCTTCTTTCGTGGGAAGCTGTTATATCTAAAAATACAATTTCATCAGCGCCCTCCTTATCATAGAAAGCTGCCAGTTCTACCGGATCACCCGCATCCTTTATATCCACAAAATTTATACCTTTTACTACTCTTCCCTTATCTACATCCAGACAGGGAATTATTCTTTTAGTTATCATTGTCCCAGTCCAATCTCTATTGCTTTTCTTAAATTAATTTTAGCTTTTTCTTCGTATAAAGCTTTTCCTATTATTATTCCGCTAATCCCCATTTTTTCCATTTTTTTCAAATTAATAATGTCCTCCAGGCTCCCGATCCCACCTGCAATTATAAATTTCATTTTAGAACTTCCTAAAATTTTCTTAATAAATTCAAAATTAACACCTTTAAGTGTGCCATCCCTTGATATATCTGTAATAACTACTTCCACTACACCTAATTTTTCCACTTTTTTTATAAATTTAAATATGCTGTTTGCAGATTTTTTTTGCCAGCCATTTTTAAAAATCATTCCATTTCTACCATAATCAAGACTCAAAATCACACTGCTTTTATAATCTGCGATGCTCTTCTTTAAGAAATCTATATCTTCTATAGCTTTGGTTCCCAGAATAACTTTATCTATACCGTTTCCAAGAACCTTTTTGATTGCTTCAGAATTTCTAATTCCTCCTCCATACTGTATTTTTATATCTATCTTCTGTTTTATTCCAAATGCTACTTTCAGATTCTCTGTCTTGCCGGTTCTTGCACCATCCAGATCAACAATATGCAGCCATTCTGCCCCCTCCCTTTTCCATTTTTCCGCTACCTCTGCAGGGTTATCAAAATATTTTTTTTTGGTATCAAATTTACCTCTGGTCAGTCTGACACAGGTACCGTCAATCAAATCTATTGCTGGTATTATTATCATTAACCTTTTTCCTTTACTATATTCCAAAAATTTTCCAGCAGTCTTAAACCGCCAGCACTGCTTTTTTCCGGATGAAATTGAAACCCGTAAATATTGTCATGCTCAATACTTGCCACTATTTCAATACCATAATCTGTGGTACTGCTTACAACATATTTGTTTCCCGGTATAACATAATAGGAATGAGCAAAATAAAAATTATCCCCCTCTTTTATTCCAGAAAACATTTTGCTATTCCTTTTTAATATCTTTAATTGGTTCCACCCTATATGCGGTA
>PEXF01000092.1 GCA_002779205.1 Candidatus Hydromicrobium americanum | reverse complement strand
CGGCAAGAAAACCACAGAGCAAAGAGGCAGCAATTCTTATGCTGGCAGATTCAACAGAAGCTGCAGTGAGATCTATTGATAAGATGACTCCTAAAAAAATTGAAAAAATGATAAATGACATATTTGAAGATAGATTGAAAGATGGCCAGCTGAATGAGACTGATATGACTGTTAAAGAAATAAATACAGTCAAAGAAACTTTAGTTGACGGACTTATGTCTATTTATCATTCCCGGCTTTCATATACCGAATCCAATTCAAAAACAAAAGCGGATTTAGAGGCAAAAGTGGAGACAAAATGAAAGTTACACTGATTAACAATCAAAGTAAAATAAAATTGGATCTGGATTTAATAAGAGAGGTTGCGGCATATATTTCAGATAAGTTTGATAAGGATTTAAAAAGTGAATTAAATATTGTTTTTTCAGACGGGAAAGAAATAAGGAAATTAAATAAAAAATACAGGAGAATAGATAGGGAAACTGATGTGCTGTCTTTTTCATATATTTCTGATAAAGATAAGATAAGCCCGGGGGCAAGCACTTATACTGTAGGGGAAATAATTATTTGTCCGGAAGTTGCGCAGTCCAATATTTTAAAACAGGATGAAAACTGGAATCTGAATCTGGAGATAATTTTGCTGATAATACACGGCATACTGCATATATATAATTATGACCACGAGGAAGAAAAAAATAGAATAGATATGGAAAGTATCCAGGATAGTTTAGTATCTGACACAAGAAGAACTTTTAAACTCTAATTTTTTTCATCATAAATTATTCAATCTCAAACCATTCAAAACTACGGCTGCTGCTATTGACAAATAATGTAAAATTGATACTAGATATGTCTTTTTTTTAAATTTTAAAATAAATATTAGTTTCTAGTATGAACAATGTATTTATACAGGAGATAAAAGGTGTTGACTGGAAATTGGTAAGCAGGATTGGAAAATTAGAAAAAAAGAATCTGGGAAGCAAAGCTTCAATAAACCGGTGGGTAATACCGGTAATAATAAGGTATGGAAAATTTATTGTAGCTCAAAAAAGTAGGGACAGCTCTGATATTATTGGAGTATGCGAGC
The DNA here is from genome assembly GCA_002779205.1 of Candidatus Hydromicrobium americanum. Lineage (GTDB taxonomy): Bacteria > Actinomycetota > Humimicrobiia > Humimicrobiales > Humimicrobiaceae > Hydromicrobium > Hydromicrobium americanum. The sequence goes on along the minus strand of PEXF01000092.1, from coordinate 2,679 downwards.
TTATAAGAAGCTGGAAAGATAAAAATACAGCTTTTATTCATTCTTTTTATATTGACAAGGAATACAGAAAAAAAGGCATCGGCAGGATGCTTCTGGGAAAAGTAATTGATATTTTAAAAAACGATGATTTTAAGGAAATAGAATTAACTGTTGATCCTGGCAATAAGACTGCTAGCCAACTTTATAAGGATTTTGGTTTTAAAAAAATTATCTTGAGAAAAAATGAATATGGTAGAGGAGTGGACCGGGATTTAATGAGATTAAAGCTATAATGAATAAAAACAGTTTTAAATCTGGTTTTTTGGCTATTGATTATAAAAATATTATTAGTTATAGATAAATAAAGGTGAGTGGTAAAAACGTTAACTAAAGAGCAATTAGCAAAGACTATTGATCAGACATTACTTAATCCTATTGCAACTTCAAAGGACATAGAACAGTTATGTATTAATGCTAAAAAAAATCATTTTGCAGCAGTGTGTATTAATCCTACTTATATAGCACAGGCAAAAAAAATATTGGCCGACACCGATGTAAAAGTTTGCTCTGTAGTAGGCTATCCGCTGGGGGCAAATACTATAGAAACAAAGGTCTTTGAAGCAAGGAATAATGTAAAAAAAGGCGCAGACGAGCTGGATATGGTAATAAATTTAGGAGCTGTAAAAAGCGGTAATTATGAGTATGTCGAAAGAGAAATCAAAATAGTTGTTAATGTGATAAGGCGTGAACAAATAGCAGAATATAACAGGCATATTAATATCAAGGTCATAATCGAGACTGCAATTTTAACCAGGGATGAAATTAAAAAAGTGTGCGCAATTATTGAGAGATCTGGCGCAGATTTTGTGAAGACATCTACCGGGTTTGGTGTAAAAGGTGTAGAACTTGATGATGTCAGGCTGATAAGAGAAATTGTTACCAGGAATATAGGAGTTAAAGCATCAGGCGGAATAAGAACATTTAAAGATGCACAGGCGCTTATAGATGCAGGCGCAACAAGACTGGGGACCAGCAGTGGAATAAACATAATTAAAGAGTACAGTGCTATTTTTGATAAATAAAAAATGCCCTCTTATAAAGCTAAGGCTATTATTTTAAAATCATATAAACTGGGAGAATCAGATAAAATAGTTAAAATGTACTCCCAGGATGGAGATATAATAAATGCAGTAGCTAAAAGCGCCAGGAAGATCCGCAGTAAATTTGGGGGAAGGCTTGAGCTTTTTAATCTTGTTGATCTGGAGCTTTCAACAGGCAGGAATCTGGATATTATAAATCAGGTAGAAATAATAAAAAGTTTTAAAAATATTGCTTTAGATTTTTACAAATTTGTCTTCTGTGAAATCATAAGCAAAATTATCTTAAAAACACAGGTATCCGGCGGGGACTCTTCCCCACTTTTATTTAAATTAATTTATGCCTGTTTTAACGAGATCAACAATCTGGATCCGGAAGACGTCGTCTCTCTAAAGAAGACTATGTGTTTTTTCGGAATTAAGTTTTTAAGAATTACAGGCTATGTACCTTTGCTTGAAAACTGCAGCAAATGTAATCAGGAATTAAAAAATCTATATTCTTTCCATAAAGATAAAATTTATTTTTCAGTTAAATATGGAGGTATTCTTTGCAGGAAATGTGCAGATTCTTCAGGAGGTATGGAAGTCCTTGGTGCATCAGATTACAGGTTTTTATATGATTTATTTAATCTCAAACTCGAAGATTTTAGAGATTTAGAGGTAAGTCTTCCAACACTTAAAAGGGTGTATAAACTGATAGAAAACTATATTATTTACCATACTGAATGCAATGTGGAAAGTTTTAAATATTTTAAAAAAATAGGACTGTAAGCGGTTTAAAACTTTTTGGCCCATTTAATTTTATTTAATAATAATATTTATAGTAATTGCTATAATAGAAAAATCTAAAACTTAAAAAATTATAAGGTTTCGAACAGGACGCGTAGAATGACTATTTTAGACCATATAAAATTAGACATACCTGAAGATATCGGTAAAGATTTCTTAAATAAACTCATGGGAGGAAGATTAAATCTTCAGATGGAGAAACTGCTTAAAGAAAAAAGAAAAATTTGTACTCAAAATATCTATCCAAAAGCAGTTTATGAAGAATTTGAGATTGAAAAAGTAAAAGGTGAATCGGTATATTTTAAATCAGGCAATGTTTTTAATGGACCTAATATTTCTAAAATTTTGACTGGTTCTGAGATTGCTATAATTTTTATATTCACCCTGGGAAATAAAATTGACCAAATTATAAAAGAAAAAAATAAGTCAGGGGATACACTGGCAACTATAGTAATAGATGCCTTAACCACAAGTATGTTGATAACACTTGGAGAATATATTGGTGATATAATCAGGAAAGAAGGAATAAAAGATGAAAACTGGGGTTCAACCTGTACTTACTCTCCAGGCCAATTTAAATGGACTATTGAAGAGCAAAAAAAGATTTTTGACATGGTTGAAGCTAGCAAAATTGGTGTAAAGTTAAATAAAAGCTTTCTAATGGTCCCTTTTAAATCTTTATCCGGAGTGAATGGTTTTGGACCTAAAGATAAGATTGATAAGACCAGAGTTGCTTGTGACATTTGCCCCAGGCAGAATTGCATCAGTAGAAGATAGTGTCCTTTCGGCAAGGGTGCGTAAATTAAAATTTTTT
>PEXF01000018.1 GCA_002779205.1 Candidatus Hydromicrobium americanum | reverse complement strand
TTTCGTATTCTTTTATTTCATCTTTTGGTATTTTTAAAATTTTCATAACTATCACCTTCTGTTAATGTTTATGTAGATTGGCCCCTTTTAATGCTAATATTTTGAAATTTACTATATTTTTTATCTATCATCTTTAAAAGTTGTATTTAAATATTTGCTACTACAAATAATTATATATTATTTCCATTTTTATTTATATACATCTAATGTTTTTTGGGCAGTTTTTACCCAGTTAAATTTTTTAGCCTGATTGAGTGATTTTTCTTTAAGCTCTTCAATTATCTTCTCATTTTTAAGGACGTATAATATTTGCTTTGATATCTCTTTATGGTTATTAGGTGGAATCAGGATTCCAGCATCTCCAACTACTTCTCTAAGGGCTGAACAATTTGAAGCTATTACTGGAAGCCCACAAGACATAGCTTCTAGCGGGGGAAGACCAAAGCCCTCAAAAAGGGAAGGGTAGACGAAAAGTTCTGCCTGATTATATATTTGAACAAGGTCCTGGTCCGGGACTCTGCCAATAAATAAAATGTCTTCTCTATAAGGACTCTTTTCCCTCTCCTCATAAGTAGCCTCACTCTTCCAGCCGGTCCTTCCAGCTATTACAATCTTATAGTCAAAGCTGGTATTTTTTTGCTTTATATGGTTAAAAGCTTTAATTAAAGCTATAAAATTTTTTCTGGGCTCTATAGTTCCAACAGAAAGGATATATTTTTTATCTATTTTATATTTTTTAAGCACACTTCTATCTTTTTCTTTTTCCGGTAGTTTTTTAAACAGGTTCTCTGCTGCCAGATAAACTACCTCTATTTTGGCTGGATCTATCTTAAAGAACCTTACAATGTCATTTCTGGTGCTTTTTGAATCAGCAATTATTTTCCTCGAGATATATGCATTTTTCTTAACTTCTCCGGTGTATTTTTTTATGAACCAGTCAAAGTTAAATTCGGGGAATCTTATAAAAGCCAGGTCATGAATGGTTAAGACGATGTTTTTGTTTAAGGTGGGTGGAATAAGATAATCAGGACAATGTAATATATCAGCTTTGAAACCCAGAAATTCAATGGGAGGAAATTTAAATCTGTTCCATAAATCAATTTTTTTTTGTGGAGTCCTATAGAGCTTCAGTTCAATCTTATTATTTTCAAAATCTTTCTTGAGATTATATGCAATTTCAAGGTACTCAGTAGAAGTATACCTTCCGGTTAAGACATATGTATTTTCTTTATCAATTTTAAGGAGATTTCTTACTAGATTTATTATGTATCTACCTGCACCTATGTCCTGACCATGATTTAGAATAGTAGATATATCGATTCCTATTCTCATCTTTTTTAGATTTTAAATTATTTTATTTATGAATCGGTGAACTGATATAGGTTCATATTCAAATTTATTGTGAAGCATTTTTTTAAAAAGATTGCTTTCAATTATGAATTTAGTATTTTCAAGATTCATCAGATAATTTACCAACCCTTCGTATCTTTCATTTCCCAGAAATGCGTGTAATCTCCTGTACGAAAGCAGTAGATTTGAAATGGAGTAAATAGGTTCATTTTTAACAAAATCAAAATAATTTCTTTCACCCCAGCTAAATTTGAGGATATCCGTATCAAATACCTGTCTGGAAAATTGAATATCTTTTCTTTCTCTTTTTAAATATCCAATGTTTTTTTTAAAATCACTTAGTATTTTTTTTGCTATGGGTTTTAAGTTTTTATCTTTTAAATTTTGATTTTGGATATTAAGTTCAATATTCATTATTCTTCTAAGGTTGTGTAATTCAGCATTTTTATAAATAGTTTTAAGTAGATTCAATTTTTGATAGTAATATTTCATATTAAAAGCAGTAGCGTCGTCTCTAAAGCAAAATGCATACTTATGATAACATATAGCAGCAGGACAAGACCTGAATTTATAACCTTGTTGGTTTGCCCTGTAGCAAAAGTCGGCATCTTCATAAAATAAAAAGTATGTAGGATCGATAGGACCTATTTTATCTTCAGAAAATGCCTCTTTTTTTATAAAAGCAGAGGTAAATGAGACTCCAAAAATATCCTCAGGTCGATTATATTGATCTATATCCAGCTGGCCTATTCCATGATATCCGATATAATAGCTGCTATCTAAATAGATTCCTGCGCTTTCTAGAAAGTCCCTCAGGTAATAAAATTTAATTTTTGGAGCGACACCGATGTAAATACTGTCTAGTTTATCTATTTCTCTCAGCATAAACTCAATTGCATCCGCATTATAGATAACATCAAAATTTGATATTAATACAAATTCAGAATCTATATATTTTAAAGCCTGATTTATACCTTCCCCTAATCCTAAATTCTTTTCGGAGTGTATTATTTTTATGTCTTTAAAATCTTTTTCAATGGAATTTAAAACATTATTTTTAGAATTATTATCAAAAATTATTGTTTTAATATTCTTGTAGGTTTGATTTTTTATTGAATCAAGGCATTCTTTAAGGCAAGAATAGGATGAGTTGTAATTAACTATTATTACAGTCACACTTTTACTTTTTACGGTTTTATTTTTTTCTGCATATGCTTTTACTGGCAGATCTGAACTTTTTAATCCTAATATCTTTTTTATTACTTTATCATATTCTTTCACGCTGTTTTCCCAGGAGAAATTTCTGGCATATTCTAATGCATTTTTTCCCATTTCTGATCTTAATTTCGGATTGCTAATTAAAACACCTAGCTTTTCAATAAATTCCCGGGAATTATTTACAACAAATCCTGTTTTTCCATTTAAAGATACTTCTGGATGTGCACAGATTTTATAACAAATAGTAGGCTTATTGAAACTGTGCGCTTCAGCAATAGGTAGATCAAATCCCTCCCAATGGGAGCATGTTGTATAAATATCGCATGACTTATATATTAAGGGCATAAGATCTTCAACTGCATTGCTAATAGCAAGTATCCCTTGATTTTTAAGTAATACTTCGTCATTTGTTGAGCCATAACCAACTGTAAGAAGCTTAACATTTTTATGTTTATTGGATATGGCCTGGTATATCTGTAATAATTCAGATAGTCCTTTGTATGGTTGATTGGTTAAATTTAGTCTTCCCACATATAATAATAAGACGTCTTCAGGTTTGACTGATAATTCTTTCCTAAAGTTATAAATCTCTTCTTTTGAAATCCTCCTTTTCTGATAATGGTCGCAACCGTTATATATGTATGTTGCTTTTCCCCTTATTCCTTTGGGCAGGCAGTTTAATATATACTTAGACACTGCTACTACTTTATTTGCTTTCCTAAAATAAGAAAGATTTTGACTTATCTCCATATATTTAAATCTAAGTCTTCTCTTTAAGGGCAATCCACTTACGGATATTATTCCATGGTCCACCACTAAAACAGGTTTATTCAGTTTGGGTATCAAACTATAGAATGGGAATGACTGGATTATGAATAAATCAATATTCCTGCTATTGAGATAAGGGATTAATTTTCTTATTCTTCTTTCATATACTATAGGATTGGTCGCAGGCTTGAAATAGTGAAGTTTTTCTATATCATATGATTTTCTATTAGTGAAGGTTTCATCAAAATAATTACAATATACTTTACAGCTATATCCTATTTTTGCAAGGCCATCTGCAATTCTATCTACTACCAGGTCAACTCCGTGGCCCTTTATCATTCTGTCTGTTATAAAGGCAATGTTCACTTGTTTCACGTTCTCAAAACTTTTTATTTTTTATATTGTATTTTTTAGAAAGTAGTTTTTCAAATGAAAATTATAGGTTAGATTTTACCATTATATCAATTATAAAGGAAAGCATCTATTTTAAGTACAAACTAGATGTTGTGTAAAGTAGATTGTTT
>PEXF01000052.1:294-3905 GCA_002779205.1 Candidatus Hydromicrobium americanum | reverse complement strand
AAAATAGCAGAATATATTTTTATAAACCTATAGGCCAGGCTCTTAAATATTCTGATTTTTCAATTATCTTCTTTACTCTATCAATTTCAGTCTGGGATGCATTTGATACTTTTATTATGTCGTTATCAGTATAGTTATTTTCGATACCAAAAAGAATCAGATCAAGTTTAATATAAGGCAATCCAATCATATCTTCATCCTTAATTCCTGGAATTAAATCTGGACTTGGCTGTTTTTCTATTATGCTTTCATCTATTTTTAAAAACTTAGCCAGTTTAATAACCTGAGTTTTATATAAAGAATTCAGAGGCATAATATCTGCAACACTATCTCCATATTTTACGAAGAATCCAGTAATCCTTTCAGTCTTGTTAACAGTACCAACAAATAAATAATTATTAAGTTCTGAATAATAAAAAAGAATGGAACTTCTAATTCTATGTTTTATTCTATAATATGCAATTCCTTTATTTAAATCTTTGTCACTATGTCCTTCCAGGTTTGCTATAAAAATATCTTCTTTATTTCTCTTCGAAATTTTATCTATTTCTTTTTTTACAAACTTTTCCTGTAAACTCTTTTTAATAATAAACGAAGGTGGATAAAGATTATATACCCCCAGGAGCCATAAAAATGGAGTTATTTTTTTATAGATAATTCTTACATCTAAGGAATCAGCAAACTTAAGTGCATCTTTTATATTTTTAGAATCCGAATCTTTCTCAGGAAGAATAACAGCTAAAACATTATCTTTTCCGACTGCTTCAACACATAGCTTTAAAACCACACATGAATCAATACCACCACTAAGTCCGACCAGTACCCCTTCTTTTTTTAGCCCTATGATATAATTCCTTATAAAATATAATATATCTGCTAATAATTTTTCTGTATTAATATCCAGCAATTCGGATTCATAACTCATACAATTATTTTAGCAAATTTTTAATACTTTTAATTTTATTTTATTATCTCTTTAACCTTTTTTATAATAGCTTCATATGATATTTCTTCATAGTTTAATAATTCATAAGGTTTTCCACTTCTGGGCATTTTTCTTACTGCAAGGATATATACCGGACTTTTTTCTGAAGCAACACTTTTTACTGTTTCCCCTATACCTCCCCCGGCATAATGATCTTCAACAGTTAATATGGCTTTAGTTTCTTTTTGCGCTTTTCTGATAGAATCTTTATCTATGGGCTTTATACTATAAACATCAATTACTCTTACCAGTATATTTTCCTTTTTTAATTTCTCATAAGCTTTTAATGCTTCATGCAATGTTACTCCAGCTGCGCAAATAGTTACCACATCATTATCACTTTCCTTTACTACTTTACTTCCCCCAATTTTAAAATCATCTTCATTGTTATAAATAATTGGCGTATCCATTCTGGTAGTTCTGATATAAACATTTCCAAAATGTTTAGCAGCTTTCTCTACCAGCTTTTCAGTAGATATGCCGTCTGATGGATACAATACAACACACTCAAGTAAAGTTCTGAACATAGCAATATCCTCAAGTCCCATTTGAGAAGCTCCATCTTCCCCAATTGATACACCCGAATGCGAACCTACAAACTTTATATTTGATTTTGAGTACTGACTCATTCTAATCTGGTCAAAGGCTCTGGTTAGAAACGCTGCAAAAGAAGAAATGAAAGGAATTTTTCCCCTTAGAGACAGCCCAAGCGCTGTACCAGTCATGTTCTGTTCAGCAATATACATTTCAAAAAATCTCTGTGGAAATCGCTTTTTAAAGATCTCTGAATATGTTGAGTTACCAACTTCAGCATCAAGAACAACTATTTGAGGATATTTTGAAAATATGTTAACCAGGGCATTGCCATATGCTTTCCTGGTCGCTATTTTACCACTCTCCATAGGAATCTTATCATATTCTTCTATTCCTTCTTCAGGAATATTAACCTGCTCTGGATCTAAAATTTTTCCCCTTATATTTTTATCAATATCTCCTAATTCCTTGAGTGCTGTATCCATCTGATCCTCAGAAATTGCTTTTCCGTGCCAGCCATCTTTATCTTCCAGTAAGCTTACTCCTTTACCTTTTATTGTTTTTGCAATTATCATTGTTGGCCTACCATTAATACTCAAAGCATATTCATAAGCGTCAGCAATCTCTTTAATATTGTGACCATCAACTGTAATGGTTTCCCATCCAAAAGAAGATATTCTTTTCTCATAAGCCTTGATATCCCATCCATATATTGTTTCTCCTCTCTGACCCAGCCTGTTAACATCTATAATACCTATTAGATTATCCAGCTTATAGTGAACTGCAATCTGTATGGCTTCCCACTGCGAACCTTCAGTCATTTCACTATCCCCAAGAAGTACATATGTGTAATAAGGCAGCTTATCTACGTATTTAGCATTTAAGGCCATTCCCAGACCAATAGAGAGGCCCTGGCCCAATGAGCCTGTTGCAGCTTCAGCGTATGGGAAATCAGGAGTAGGATGACCCTCAAGCCTGCTTTCAAATTTTCTTAGCGTCAGTAGTTCTTCTTCACTTACAGCTCCAGCTGCAGCCCATAATGAATACATTAATGGAGAAGCATGACCTTTAGAAAAAATCAGCCGGTCATTATTTATATATTTAATATCATTAATTTTGAATTTAAAAAAACCTCCAAAAAATAATGTAGACATCAACTCAACTGCTGATAATGAAGAAGATGGGTGACCCGAACCAGCCCTGGTGGTTGAAATTAATATAAAATACCTGATAAGCTTTGATATTTTTTCTAATTTATTTTTATCTATCACTTTTCCTCCAATCAAAAAATTTGATATATTAGAAATTTAATAAAATTATATAATATTTATGGCTTTTGTTTATTTAAAATTGATATAAGATAAATAATTTTATAGTTAAAGAAATATCTTTTATTTTGGTTCTACATGTATCGAAATTTCACTTATATTTTCGAATTTTTTCTTTATATCATCTTCTATTTTAGTAACTATGGAATGCGCTTTTTTTACATCTAAACTCTTTTTTAGCCTGCAGTGAAACGCCATATTATATAACCCCTCTTTTTCAAGTATAGTAAACTTGTGACATGTTTCAGGATTTACATATGAAGATATTTCTTTCTTTATATTAGAAATCAGTTTTTCTGATTTTTTTGTTATATCGATCCAATCCTCACTGCTTCTGGCGTCTTCAATGTGAATATATACACTGCGTATATTTCCTATCTTTTTTTTAACCTTATCTTCAGTAACTTTTGTTAATTTCTCGGTTTCTTCAAGTTTTAAGTATCTATTTAATTCTAAATGAATAGAAATATCAATATAATTATCCACATTATATATACAAATATTATGAATATCCTTTACATGCGGCTGGTTTAATATAATTTCTTTTACACATGCTTCTATATTATCTTCAGTTGTGGGAGATTTTGTTTCTAAAATTATTTCTGATTGGGGTACGCCGATTGAGATTTTATTTTTTATTTTATCTTTTATATTTTCAACCTGTGATAAATATAAATTACTTTTTAGGTATATTTCCAGATTTATGAACTTGATATTTCCAACTTCATGTATTTTTAATTTATCAACAGATTTTATTTCAGGAA
>PEXF01000052.1:0-228 GCA_002779205.1 Candidatus Hydromicrobium americanum | reverse complement strand
CTTTAATATTCTTTGGGTCAGCAACATAAACTTTTAAATCCAGGCGCCTTAATTTTGTAATTATCGGAGCTTGTTCAAGGCCGGTACAAAAAATATAATCAGGCCTTAAAGAAAGAATCTTTTCAATATTAACCTGACTGAATTCTCCGACTATTTCTTTGTTTTTAGTTTTTAGAGTCCGGCCACAGTAAGTGCTTACTCCTACTATTTCTTTATCTAATCCTAAGG
>PEXF01000009.1 GCA_002779205.1 Candidatus Hydromicrobium americanum | reverse complement strand
AACCTTAAACTAAAGGTTAAAATAATTATAGAAACTATTATAGAAGCAACAGGGTCTGCCACATAAATACCTGCATTTGCCATGAATAATCCTATAATCACTATAGTTGAACTTAAGATGTCACTTGAATAGTTTAAGAAATCTGCTTTGAAGGCAAATGAATTATATTTCCTTGCAGCTCTTCCAATGTAAAAAACTCTTATTATATTTAAAAATATGGAAATTATTAAAATTAAAAATACATACCAATTTAAATTTAATACAAAATTTTTATAAATAATCCTTTGAATAGATTTATATATAATGAAAAAGCTTAAGGCAGATATTATAACAATTTCTAAAAAAGCAGAGAGATTTTCATACTTTCCGTGTCCATAAGTATGATCCTTATCAGCAGGTCTTGTTGAAATCCTTATGGCCATATAGGTTACAAGTACAGTTACAAGATCGAGCCCGTTATTTAAAGCTTCTGAAAAGACACCAATGCTATTTGTAAAATAGGCAACTGCAACTTTAATAATAACCAGGAAAATAGACACCAGAAGTGAGAACATGGCTATTTTTTTCATGTATGAATCTTTAGAATTGATTAGCCCGCTATTTCTATTCATAATATAATGAATTCATATTATTGTTTTAATTAATATAATATCTATAAATTGGTAAGTCAAAAAGATAAATACCCATAATTTTCTATTCTAACCTGGTTAATTTTATTATAAAATACCCCTATTTGGAAGAACAAATACTAAGGATAATCCTGTGCTTATTTATTTGAAATCTAGAATTTATGAAACCGATAAAAATATGGATTAATCTTTAATCAAGTATTATATCTTTAAGATCAAGGTTGATTACTCTAAAATAAAATTCCTGCTCTGTCTCCGGAATTTCAGTACCATCCCACGAAAAGAAAAATCCGTCATAATAATAACTCCACGGGTCCATTGTCGTATTTTTATACAAATATCCAGGACCTTTTTCCGTGGTAATATCGAGGTAATAATTTTCAGACATAAATTTATCTTCTACAGTTATATCTATCGGTATCCATCCATATCCCGGGAGCTTTACTTCAACCCAGGCATGTCCCATATCTATTTCTTTCTCTTTTTCAAGAAGAATAGCCCATACCGGGATTCCGGCTGCAAGTCTTGCAGGTATTCCCGCTGATCTCAGGAGCGCAGTATAAAGTATAGCGTAATCAGCACATACTCCTTTTCTCCTATCCAGTATTTCAGATGCATAAAGAAATTCGTAATCCTTTTCTTCTGCGCGGGGAAAATCATAATCAAGATTCCTGACCACGTAATTGTATAGAATTTTTGCTATTTCTATTGGTCTGGTCTCATCTTTAATTAATGATTTTGCAGTATTATATATTACGGGATTATCCGAATCTACAAATAAATCGTCGGTAGTATATATTTGCAGATCCTCGTCACCCTCATCATAACTTAAATTACTACTTTTAATACTTCTAATTTCAATATCTTTATAACTAAATTCATATAGGGTTACATCTGTCTCCACCAATGCAGTTAAGCTTTCTCCTTCTAAAAGCTCATCTTCAAATTGAAAATGAATAAGCAAATTCCAGTTTTTGTCAAATACTTCATCTGTATTTAAAATACTGGGTGTGTAGTTGTTTATTATCTGAAACGGATAATAGGTCTGCGGAATTCTCATAAAACATTCGATATCTCTTAAACTTCTCGGACCATTGTTTATTAAAGTATATTCTATTTCAACTGTAAAATTATGCTGGGCAGCAGGTACAATAGGTAAGTCCATTTCTGCAACCTGTACAACACTGGTGGCTTTGCTGCTCTCCTTTCCATCTGAAACAACTAATATTACTTCATATTCACCCGGTTTATCAAAATAATAATAAAAAGATTCTTTTTCTGAATATTGGTTATTATCTATAATCCAGCTATAGCTTAGATCATCTCCATCAGGATCAAAAGCTTTCCCGGCAGAAAAATATACCGGATTTTTTATCTGAAAATAATCTCCTGAAAATTTGTCCCCCATAACCTCAATAATAGCTTCTGGAGGTAAGTTTATATCCCGGTCATTGCCAGTATATAATTTTTCTTTCTCTATGGCCCGCCCTGATAATTCTACTATAGCTAGTCCTTCAAAGCCGTCTGCAGTATATCCATAATTGCCTTCTATTGTTATGTCGTAAGAGTTTCCACTGGTTTTTAAACTATCAACAATAACCGGCCTGTCGCTATCCGTAACATCTACAGCATATATTCCTCCAGATAAACTGGAAATATAAATAAAGCCACCTATAGAATCCATCTCCCATGCCCCACCCGGAATTTCACAATTTCCGGAAGTTTTTAGATCAGATAGTTCACCTACATCTACTATCTGAAGTATGCTTTCAGTATATTTTTCAGTTTCCCTGTCCTGTTTAAAGCTTGAAATATAAGCGTAATTCCCAAGCACATATATGCTCCATGAATTAGAAGGAATTTTGTATGAATTTAAAAATTTGGGATTTTCTTTATCTTTTATATCCAGAATAAGAAGTTTGCTATCTTTTGTATATTCCTTTTTTTCATAATCATAAAAATTGATGTTTATATAAGCAAGATTATCCTTTACCCATATACTCGATGGCAATCCTTCTACTTTAGTTGCACCCACAATTTTAGGATTTCTCTTGCTTGAAATGTCCACTATTTCAAGCCTGCTAATTTCCCCGTTTTCATTTTCAACTGTAGTATTAATATAAGCATAATCGCCTTCAATAAATAAACCATATACTGATTTTTTATTATTCTCTCCGGTATTATAGTTCCCAGTAAGCTCTGGATTTTCTTTATCTTTTATATCTACTATATAAAAACCACAGACAGTATAAGCTTCAATATCATCACTAATCCACTCAGTATATGAGATATAAGCATAATCATCTTTAACAATTACAATGTTTGCTGAATTTATCCCCGGACATTTTCCAATTATGGAAGGATTTTCCTTATCCTTTATATCTATTACATAGAGGACACCCAGATCATTGGTAAGATAGGCATAATTACCGCTTATATCAACGTCTATAGCCTGACCAGGGACTTTTAGCTTACTTACAAGATAAGAATTCGGAATTCCTGAAAATTCTTCTACATCGACAGTTTCCTCATCTTTACTGCTCCTTTCAATAGTAAAAAGCCTAAAACAGCAGGAAGTAAGGTATAAACTTGAGATTATAACTAATATTATTATTGTCACTATTAATTTTCGATTAATCATAGGTACTCACTGGACTTATTATCCTGCGCACCGTAAAACCCCGCTATTTAAAGTGAGGATGTTAAAAAAATCTTAATGCACTGACATTTAATTATTCTAGATTCCGGTTATCCTCTTCATTTTCTTTTATATCGTCAAGCGAAGGCAGGTCTTTCAGGCTTTCAATACCTAAAAGTTCTAAAAACCTGTCAGTTATCTTATATAATATTGGATTACCCGGTTCTTTAAGCTTACCTGCTTCTTTTATCAATCCTTTATCCACCAGTGTTAGTATTACGCTATCTGTCCTAACTCCCCTTATCTCAGCAATTTGGGTCCTGGTGACAGGCTGCCTGTAGGAAATAATTGCCAGAGTTTCAAGTGCAGCCTGGGAAAGATGCGTACGTATATTTGATTTAATAAATTTTATTAGTATCTCACTTAACGCAGGATTTGAATAAAGCCTGAACCCCCCGGCTACTCTTTTAAGAATAAATCCTCTATTTTCATCTATATATTCCTTTTCCAGCAGTTCTATAATTTCATATACTTTTTTTTCAGTAATTTCCAGGACAGAAGACATATCTCTAGCTTTTACTATTCCTTCAGACACAAAAAATATACCTTCTATGCAAGTTTTTAGCCATGATTCCCCGCTATATAAGTTAGT
>PEXF01000037.1 GCA_002779205.1 Candidatus Hydromicrobium americanum | reverse complement strand
TTCTCCACAACTTCTTATCGATAAATTTTAAAGCCTGTTTGAATTGCGTTTCTTGCACTCATCAGTATAAGGACACCCCATACATATATTTTTCTTATTTGACTGTCTTATAAAAAATATTATTAAATAGGCCAGAGCAGCCAGTCCTGTAACTGCTATTATAATTATCTCCCACATTCACTATCACCAGCTTCATTTATAAAATATATCCTTTCATTATTCCACTAAATAAAAAGTCTTCCTATTTGAAATACCAGAAAAGACATCACCCAGGCAAGCAGGAAAGTATATCCTATCTGAAATAACATTTCCTTTGTTCCTGCTTCTTTCCTGAAAATAACCATACCAGCCATACAGGGAAAATACAGCAGCGTAAATAACATAAAGTTATATCCTACAAGGGGATGATAATGATTATATAAAGCCGTCTTTAACGAATCAGACTGCCCATCCGCCTCCTGTATGCTGTAAAGAGTGCCCATAGTGGATACTACTACTTCTTTTGCTGCAATTCCTGAAATAGTTGCAACTACCATTTTCCAGTCAAAACCAAGCGGTCTGAATACCGGTTCCAGAAAACGTCCGATCCTACCTGCTGCTGAATATGTAAGCCTCTCGCCCGCCATCTTTCCCTCTATTACCGCTGCCTTTTCATTAAGTTCATCTTCAGTTATCTCACCAGACCTGTAAGACTGCTCAAATTTCTCTATCTGGCCGTTATAATTCTGTGAGTAGTTATTTCCAATCATGGGAAAGGTGAAAAGTATCCACATCAGTATTGATATGGCCAGTATTACTGTACCCGCCTTCTTTATATACATCCAGGTTCTTTCCCAGGTATGGATCAGTATTCCTTTCAGTGTTGGAATACGGTAGGGCGGCAGCTCCATAACAAAGGGTTCCGATTCACCTCTAAATCTGGTTGCCCGCAGCACCCTGGCCATGGTAACAGCCATTAAAACCCCTATTAAATAAATTGAAAATATTACATTCCCTGCAATAGCAGGAAAGAATGCTCCGGCAAAAAGTATGTAGACT
The DNA here is from genome assembly GCA_002779205.1 of Candidatus Hydromicrobium americanum. Lineage (GTDB taxonomy): Bacteria > Actinomycetota > Humimicrobiia > Humimicrobiales > Humimicrobiaceae > Hydromicrobium > Hydromicrobium americanum. The sequence continues at coordinate 2,885 of PEXF01000037.1, read as the reverse complement.
GGAAGCCGGGCACCACAGCTCATAAATGTATTTATATGCATGGTAACCAGCCTGTCTTTTCTGTTTTCAAGAATTCTTGATCCCATATACGCCGGGACTGTACAGCCAAATCCAATAATCAACGGAATGAAGGATTTTCCATGGAGCCCTATTTTATGCATTATCCTGTCCATAACAAATGCTGCTCTTGCCATATACCCTGAGTCTTCAAGAACAGCTATGGTAAAAAACAGCAGTATTATATTGGGAGTAAATGTAATTACTCCCCCAACTCCACCTATTATTCCATCAACCAGAAGTGATCTTATGAGTCCCTGCTGCACAATCTCAGTGATAAGAGCGCTTAATTTCTCGAAACCTAACTCAATCCAGCCCATGGGGTATTTCCCAAGTGTGAATACAAATTGAAACATAAGCCAGATTATAAGGACAAATATTGGTATCCCCAGTATCCTGTTGGTGAGCACTCTGTCAATCTTTTCGCTTACATCTAATTTTCCCGAATCAACTTCTTTATATGCCTCCAGAAGCGCTCCCTTTATAAATCCATATCTCCCGTCCGCTATTATTACCTCAGGAGAATCTCTTAATATGCTGGTTAGATGATCTATTGAGCTACCGACTGTTTCTTCTACTTTTAAATATTTTGAGCCTGATCCCTTTTTAATTTTATCAATTATTTCTCTATCCTGTTCAAGGAGTTTTACTGCGATCCATCTGATATCAAATTTAAATGTAGGAATTTTTTGCTTTTTTAAAACCAATGTAATCCTGTCAATCTCATTTTCTACTTCCTCACCATATTTTACTTCTACTTTTTTTTCTTTCCTGCTACTTACTGCCCTAACTATTGCCTCCAGTAGTTTGTCACTACCCAGGCCTCTGGAACCCACAGTCTCCACAATTGGCGCACCAAAAAGTTCAGACAGCAGATTAATATCTATTTTTTTGCCGCTCTTTTTGACTATATCAGCCATGTTAAATGCTAAAATCAGGGGTGTATTCAGTTCCATAAGCTGAACTGCAAGATAGAGATTTCGCTCCAGATTGGAGGAGTCTACAACATCAATAACTACATCCGGTTTTTCATTAACAATGAAATTCCTGGCAACAATCTCTTCAAGAGAATAAGCTGTAAGGCTGTAAGTACCTGGGAGATCAACAACATTTATCCTGTATCCTTTATATTTAATAACCCCGGTCTTTTTTTCGACAGTGACTCCGGGATAATTTCCTACATGCTGCCTTAAGCCAGTTAAATTATTGAAGATAGTTGTTTTACCAGAATTGGGATTCCCTGAAATAGCAATTGTTATTTCTTTTATTTCCTTTGCCATTGTTATATCTCTCTGATTTGAATTTTTTCAGCCATTCCTCTTCCGATGGCAAATTTGGTTCCTTTGATAAAAACACATAACGGTCCTCCTCTGGAGGCACCGGAGACATAAAAAATTTCATTAGGAATAAATCCCATCGCACAAAGACGGGAATTAAGTCTATATCCACCATCAATTCTTGCTATTCTGTACTTTTTTCCTGGAACCGCATCAGTCATATAAAAAATCCCGTTATCAGCCAGCGGTGTTTCCCTGGAATTCCCACCTCTATGTCTTAAGCCCCATCTTTTCATTTTAACTAGCCTTATTAATAAATTATAGTCTTGTCTAACATTAATAGGTTTATATATATTTGTCAAGGCTTTTTTAAAAATGAAGAGAAAATATGTGAGGGAAAACTAAGATTTCTTATTTTGAGACGTTATTTTTGGTACAATTTGAAGGATGCCTGCCATGCTTTGCATAATAATTAAAGTGCTTCAGCCACTCCGGGTACCCCTCAGGACAGGTATCTACAAACCTGGTAAATTTTATCATCCTGTCCATTGCTTCCTTGCTTATATAATGTTCAATATTGCAGGCATCTTTTTTTGAAATATTATCACTTACTCCAAGAACCTCATTAAAGAATTTATATACCTTTTCGTGTTTATCATTTACTTCCTTTGCCAGCTCATAACCTTTATCAGTTAATTCCAGATATCCATATTTTTCATGAATTACCAGTCCTTTTTCAGTAAGTTTTCCAACTGCATCCACTACTGATGGTGTTTTTACATTTAAAAATTTTGCAATTTCTTTTACCCTGGTTACCTTACTTGTAAGGCTGATCACATATATTGCCTCGAGGTAATCCTCCAGGCTCTGGGTTAATTTTTTCATATTTTTCCCACTTTTTATTTCATCTAAAAATGTTAGATTAATCTAACTATAAACATAAATAAAATCTTTGTCAAATTGTAAAAATTAAGTCTTATATTTAGGTAAGCAAAAACTAAAGCAACTTTTAACTTCTGGCTTTTTTGATTTTCTTTACAATCGCATCCGCAAACTCGCTTGTACCAACAGCTGTAGGATCATCTTTTTGGGGTTTTAAATCGTAAGTTACATATTTCCCCTCTCTGATGTTTTCCGCAATGGCGGATTCCAGCAGGTCAGCATAATTTTTTTCTTCTATATGCCTTAACATCAACACTGCAGATAGCATCATTGCAGTTGGATTTACTTTATTCTGACCCTTATATTTCGGAGCACTGCCGTGAGTGGGTTCAAATAATGCAATATCCTTTCCAATGTTCCCTCCAGGGGCTACACCCAGTCCCCCGACCAACCCGGCAGCAAGGTCAGAAACTATATCTCCATATAAATTTGGCAAAACCAGAACATCATAAAGTTCCGGTTTCTGCACCAGTTGCATACACATATTGTCTACAATTCTATCTTCTGACTCTATATCATCATACTTTGATGCAACTTTTTTAAATACTTCCAGGAACAGGCCGTCAGAGTATTTCATTATATTTGCCTTATGCACACCGGTAACTTTCT
>PEXF01000125.1 GCA_002779205.1 Candidatus Hydromicrobium americanum | reverse complement strand
AGTTGTATTTGATAGATGTTTTTGCTCAAAATCTTCATTAATTTTTCACTCAATTTTTATATCTATTGTCTTAAATAATGTATCCCCATAATAAAACTCAAATTTATAATCCCCTGGCGTTAAAGTTCTATCCTGATTGAAATCACCATAACCGGTTTCGCCACCTTTTCCTCCAGGAGGCTAGTTATATGCTCTTTCAAGAATAATTTTATTGCTGCTATCTAATAAGACTACTGAGACTTTCTTTGTGCATGATTTACTTTCCGCTTTTGCTCCAACAGTTGGATATAAACTTGAGTCTGTTGTAAATTGAGTTTTTGATCTTCCGAATTCTATATCAGAAACTCTTGCATTAAGATATTTTATACATTCAGCATCAGACATAGTGACTTCCTCAGCTGTTTTTTTACAGCTCACTGTGATTAGCATTATTGATATTATAAGAATAGTCATAAATAACACTCGTAAAAATCTCTTCATTGTTATCCCACTATTTTTAAATATTTTATTTTATAAATTATATATTTTATTTTACCAGTTCAAATTAAACTTTTTAATTATAAAAACCTTACTGATTTTTTATTTTAACACAATTAATCCTGGCAGCAAAATTTATAGAGCTAAAATCCTGTAAAAAATCATGGACCTATAAAATCATTCTGAATTCCTCAGGGGATTTAATAAATCTGAACTTATTCTTGTTCTCCAGTATTTTCTTATCCTCGGTTAAAAGTGATGTTTCGCAGAATCTTGCTACTGCTATATAAAAAGAATCATATATGGTCAGATCACAAGTATGTGCAATTTTTATTGCACTATTTAATATAAAATGATTGGGATAAATTACTTTTAAATTCATTTTATGCAATGCTTCTTCTATCGTAAAAACATCTTCAACACCAAATTTAGATTTGGTAAGAAAGGCATTAACTATTTCTAAAAAGAATAAATCCGGAACTATGATTTCTAGATTATTTAATATTTTTTGCCTTTGTATTTCCAGAGCAATTTCCACATTATCTTCGGACTTGACATTAAACCATTTAACTGCCATTGATGCATCTAAAACTATTTCCATTATTACTTACCTTTTTTCTCTAAATTCCCTTATTACTTCAGTACCGGCTTTTCCATCAATAAAACCATCACTTTTTTTCCGCAGTTCTTCCATTGTTTTTGCTGCCCACTCCATATCTTTCTTTTTCTTTTCTAATTCCCTTTTTTTATTGATATTGGCTATATACTGCGAAGTAGCCTCACGTATCAACCAACTCTTGGTGACCTTTTCACTGATGCAGAATTCATTTATCTCTTTTAAATTTTTTTCCGGAACTGTTATATTTATTTTTTTTGAAGACATTTACCACCACCAGTTATAAGTATAATTAATAAAGATTTATTGTCAACATTAATAAGATATGTTTTTCCTTATGATTTTTGCATGCAAAATTTTAGTCCCCGTAGTCAGAGAACAACAAGCTTTTACATTATTTTTCTTTGCTAGATAACCACTGCACAAAGCACAGTTCGCTACATAAGGAGCAACTAGCTCTTCGCTATTTTCCATGTTCTTATTCAACCAGGAAATTATCTTATTAGCGATTTTTCACAGCCTCCTCTAGCAGATTATTCTGGAACCTTAAGATTGAATGAGGTTTTCAAATATCTAGAATTAGTGCTTAAACAAATGAAAATAAGTGTTCAGGTTGGTTCCCCTAGCAAGACTCGAACCATAAGAATCTTAATTGGAGTGTATCTTCATCAATTTCTTTAGGTGATAAATTTCATCTTCCTTAGTAGAGATTTTACCATCCAGCTTCATTTCAAAAAGCTTTCCAAGAACATCTCTGAATTTTTCTGATGGTCTGTAGCCCATATCCTTTAATGTCTCACCGTTGATCTCCAGGTGCAATCCGGAAAGATCAGCCAGATATTTTTTAATATTTTTATAATATACACTACCCCAGCTGCATACAATAACCTGAAGTTCCGGAGGAATCCCGCTTACCATATAATAAAGAGTAGAATTCCTTTTGACTGCGTTTTTAAAATTTTTTTTGACCTCGTTCCACCTATTATATGTTTCCAGTATAATATTTACATCCTTTTTTCTGACCTTCATTTCAAAGCACCATCTTTTAATTTCACCAGGTTTAATTCCTCGCAGTAAAATAATGAAAAGCAGTCTCCATTTTTTTATTTCTTCACCATTTTTCTTATAAAAATCTTTTAGCTCCCTGTAATACTTTAAAATCTTCTTTACCTGCTTTATAAATTCTGTATCAGCCTTCACTTTTATTCCAATCTTCTTTAATGCACCTAATTCATCCAGTCTCCTGATTGCTTCCAGCGGGTTCTTCTCATTAAAAATGTAAATAAGTTCATCTCTTATCCTTACTCCATTCAGCCTTGAAACTATATTCATATCTATGGTGGTCCTGGCTAATTTTTCAGTCAGGCCATCCATTTTAAACCCAAGTCTCTTCTCAAACCTCACCGCCCTGAAAATCCTGGTGGGATCCTCTATAAAACTCATCTTATGCAGAACTTTAATTTTTTTATTTTTTAAATCTTCTCTACCGCCAAAGAAATCGAGAATTTCACCAAGATTTTTCTTGCTTAAAGATATGGCCATAGCATTTATAGTAAAATCCCTTCTGGAAAGGTCCTGTTTTATATTTCCTAATTCCACAGTGGGAAGAGCTGCCGGACTTTTATAATACTCTACTCTTGCTGTGGCTATATCTATATGCTGCCCGTCATCAAGTACAAGAATAGAAGTTCCAAATTTTTGATGGGATTCAAACCTGCAATTAAATCTTTTGGAAAGTTCCCTGCCAAATCTTATCCCATCACCTTCAACCACAATATCTATATCGAAATTCGGTATCCTGAGCAGTGTATCCCTTACTATCCCTCCCACAAGATAGGTATTATATTTTAAAATCCTTGCAACACTGGAAATGGCCTTCAATATTTTTTTTACTTTACCCGGGAAAAGTCCTAATAAATTTTCATAACTGCGGCTATGCAGAAATCTTAATATATCTTTTCTGGTAACTATACCTATAATTTTTTTCTTGTCTGTAATAGGTATCCTGCCAATACCATTTTCTATCATTAGATCCTGTATTTCGCCAATACTGGTATTGGGACCGGCTCTAACAATGCTGTGTGAGCGGAAACCTTTTACCGGAGCATGAGATAAGCCGTGCCCAATGGCCTTATCTATATCTTTTCTGGTTATTATTCCCACAAGATTATCATCTTTATCTACAATAGGTATCCCTGAATGACCATATTTTTTTAAAATTTCATCAACCTCTGATATGCTTACATTTTCCTTTACTACCTTTACAGGATAAGACATTACATCTTTTGCCAGTATTGGTTTTCTTATATTTCTTCTAAGAGAATAAAGCAACTTGCTTTCTATATCCTCGAAACTCATATCACTTATCACAGCAGAAGCTGCCTGGGGATGACCCCCGCCTCCAACAATTTTAAGTATTTCAGATACATCCACATCTTTATCATCACTTCTGCCAACCAGATATATTTTCTCCTTCATTTTAGCCCAGCATATTGCTATACTTACATCTTCAATCTGGGATAACTTCCTGGTCAGTACTGAGAGCCCTTCAATAAAGATTGGCATCTCTGCCTGGGAAAGCAATATTTCTGTTTCACTAATCTTTATCTTTTTGTAGTTCATTATCAGCTTTTCCAAAAGCTTGTGCTGTTCTTCAGAAAGGGAAAGATTTAAAAATTTTAACATCACAAACAAGTTAGATTCTTTCTTCATAAGAAAAGAGGCTGCCTCCAGATCCTTAGGGGTGGTACCGGGATAAGTAAATGAGCCTGTGTCCTCATAAATTCCAAGGGTAAACAGGGTAGCATCAAGCGGAGAAATAGAGATTTTTTTTCTTTTTATGATATTTAC
>PEXF01000015.1 GCA_002779205.1 Candidatus Hydromicrobium americanum | reverse complement strand
AGGAAAATTATTTACTGAAAAAGGCCTGAAAGTAGGGTATATGAAACCAGTAGGGACGTTGCCAACCCGGGTAGGAGGAATAACTACAGATGAAGATGCGCAATATATCTCAAATATACTGGACGTAAAAGAAGAACTTGAGGATATATGCCCTATTGTGTTAACCCAGCATTTTAACAGAGAAGGCCTTAAAGATCGAAGTTTCTCTAAGGGGTTTGTGGATTTAATTGCTAAAGCTTACGAGAGAATTCAAAAGGGTAAGGATATTGTAATTTTAGAAGGGGCTAAAAGTGTTGAGGACGGCTACTTCCTGGGGATATCTTCAGATAAAATTTGTGAAAAATTGGGTGCCAGGGTAATTATGGTAATTAAATATAGCTCTGAAATTGTAGATCAAATTCTTTATTCAAAGGAATTTTTAGAAGATTGCCTGAGTGGCGTAATCATAAATTGGGTTCCAAGAAGCCAGATGGACTACCTCGAAAAATTGATAGTTCCATTCCTGACAAAAAAGGGAATAGAGGTTTTTGGATATATAGCTTCGGACAAGATGCTGTCTTCTGTAAGTATAAAGGAAATGTCCGAGCTTTTAGGCGGACAGATAATCTGTGCTGAAGATAAAGTTAATGAATTAGTAGAGACATTTATGGTTGGAGCTATGGGTCAGGAACAGGCGCTTAAATTTTTTAGAAGAAAGGCCAATAAAGCAGTTATAACCGGTGGAGACAGGGCGGATGTTCAGCTTGCAGCGCTGGAAACACCTACTAAATGTATTATACTTACAGGTAATTTTCAGCCAAGCACTATAGTTCTTGGAAGAGCTGAAGAATTAGGCGTGCCTATGATTCTGGTTAATTATGATACGCTTACTGCAGTAGAGAAAGTTGGAGAAATTATCGGCCATGTAAGATTTCATGAAATTAAAAAAATAGATAAAATAGTTGAAGTGGTACGGGAGTATATAGATATAAACAGATTGCTGGAAATTTCAAAAAAATAATTACAGCTAAAATCAATTATGGTGCAGTTTAACTCAAACAATTATTCAATCATTATAGATGCAATGGGAGGAGATTTTGCCCCTGAAGAGATTGTTAAGGGTTCTATAGAAGCCAGAGCAGCCTTTCAAGTAAAAATAAAACTGGTTGGAAATAAAGATAAGATAAAGACAGTTGCAGCAGCCAGCCAGTTAAATCTTGATGGTATAGAGATTGTTCCAAGCTCCCAGGAAGTAAGTATGAACGAATCCCCATCAGAAATACTAAAGAAAAAAAGGAATTCCTCAATTTTTATAGGTTCAGAGCTCGCATCCAGGGGTCAGGGAAAAGCTTTTCTCTCTGCTGGTAATACTGGTGCGGTAATGGCCTGCTCTCTTTTTAATATGAGAAGAATAGAAAATATAATAAGACCTGCTATTGCAGTGGTAATACCTTTATCGGATAGGAAATTTGTATTAATCGATGCTGGAGCCAATGCTGATTGCAAACCTCAATATTTAAAGCAATTTGCTATAATGGGAAAAATTTATTCCGAGAATATTCTTGGAATAGACAATCCAAGAGTGGCTCTGGTTAATATTGGCGAGGAAGAAAAGAAAGGGAGCGAACTGGTGGTTGAAAGTTACAGATTACTTAAAAGCTATCCTAAAATTAATTTTATCGGAAATATAGAAGGCAGGGAACTGTTTGAGGGTGCAGCAGATGTGGTGGTTTGTGATGGGTTTGTAGGAAACGTAATATTGAAGTCGGTTGAGGGTCTGGCAAACTTCTTTTTTGGTGAAATAAAACAAATCTTGACTTCAGGTATACTGGCCAAACTTTCAGCTTCGGGTCTCAGGAGCTCTTTTACCACGATGAAGAAGAAATTTGATTATGAAGAATATGGAGGAGCACAACTTTTAGGGTTAAATGAACTGGTAATTATTTCTCATGGAAGCTCAAAGTCCAGAGCAATTAAAAATGCCATAAAAGTAGCCATAGAAGGCTTGAAAACAAATCTAACCAGTAAGATCAATGAAGAAATTAATAATATAAATTAAAACAATAGTAACAATTAAAACAATAGTAAAAGGAGTAAGAATGGAAAATTTTGACAAGCTTAAAGAGATTTTAATTGATGTACTTGGCGCTAAGGAAGAAGATATTAAAGCTGAAAGTAAATTTGTTGATGATCTGGGAGCTGACTCACTGGATTTAGTAGAACTTATTATGGCATTTGAGGATAAATTCGGGATAGAAATAAGCGATGAAGATGCTGAAAAAATTGTTACAGTAAAGGATACTCTGGATTATATTGATGCTCATTCTAAAAAATAATTTTAAATATGGATAAAAAAAGTTTTATAGTTATATAAGGTGGGGAAATTTATTTAATGAACGATGAAAGTGTCCTGAGGAGTAGAGTAAGAGACTGGTTAAAAAGTTTGGGAATTAATCCTGTAGATTTAAAAATTTATATACAAAGTTTAACTCACAGATCTTTTGCGCATCAGATAAATGTTCAATCACGGGGGAACGAACAGCTGGAGTTTTTGGGTGATAGTGTACTTTCCTTTATCATTACATCATATTTATATAAAAAATACAGCAATTTTACCGAAGGGGAAATGGCTAAAATAAGATCAGTTTTAATCAATAGAGAGACGCTGTTTAAAATAGCCAGAGAAATAAAAATAGACCAGCAGATACTTTTGAGTGAAAATGAAGAATCCTGCAAGGGAAGAAAAAAAATATCTATTTTAGCTAATAGCGTAGAAGCTCTTATAGGTGCCATTTACGTTGATAAGGGAATTGATTTTACTTTTAATTGGGTCCTGGAAAGATATGAAGATAAAATTAAAGAAAAAATTAAAACTTCTGAAATTATAGATTATAAAACTTATCTTCAGGAAGTTATTCAAGCGGATTATTCCAAACTTGCAAGATATAAACTGGTTAAATCCGAAGGTCCTGATCATAATAAATCATTTTATTCAGTGGTAATGATCGATGATGAAATAATTGGCAGGGGCGAAGGAAAAAGTAAAAAAGATTCCGAACAGGATGCTGCAAAAAATACTTTAAAAACGCTATATAATTTAAATTTATAATTTTTATTTAGGAAATTAAAGTTGTACTTAAAGAATATAACACTCCGGGGTTTTAAATCTTTCAAAAATAAAAGTCAATTATTTTTTGAGTCTGGGATCAGTGTAATTGTTGGGCCCAATGGAAGTGGTAAAAGCAACGTAGCAGATGCTATCTCCTGGGTTCTGGGTGAGCAAAGCCCGAAATCACTTCGTGGGAGCTCAATGGGAGATGTAATTTTCAGGAGTAAAAATGAAGAAATGGGAATTGCTGAAGTTTCTCTGATGTTTGATAACTCAAATAAATTATTTAATACAGAGTTCAGGGATGTTAAATTCACCCGCAGAGTATTTACGAGAGGAGGCAGTGAGTATTTTATAAATTCTTCACCCTGCAGACTAATAGATATACAGGAGCTTACAGCTGACACCGGGATAGGGAGGGGCTTGTATATTATTATAAATCAGGGACAGATTAATGAAATTGCAGTGCTGAAACCTATTGAAAGGAAAACTATAATAGATGAGGTACTGGGAATATCAAAACATAAAAACAGGAGGGATAAATCCCTGAGTAAGCTTCAAAAAGTAAAAAATGATATCGAGAGGATAGATGATTTGATGGAAGAAATAAAAAGGACAATGGATCCCCTTGAAATTGAAGCAAAAAGAGCCCAAAAACATTCTGAAATTTTCAATTTACTTAAGGACGAGGAAATCTCTCTTTTTATCGCTCATCTTAACCATTTAAATAATGAATGGGAAAGTGAAAACGAATCTTACAGGACAAATAAAGATGAGTTAAAAGAAATCAGCAGTAAAATTTTAAGCATAGAAAAAGAGAAGAATGATCTTCTAAAACTCGCTAATAAGGAGCAGGATGAGTACGAATT
>PEXF01000091.1 GCA_002779205.1 Candidatus Hydromicrobium americanum | reverse complement strand
CCTATCCTGGATTTAAAAGAGACGGAAATGATGTGCTGTCCAATATCGAGATATCGTTTGCTCAGGCTGCCCTTGGCTGCAGGTTAGAGGTTGAAACCCTTGATGGCAAAGAAGAAATAAATATCAAGCCTGGAACCCAGCCTAAAGAAAAGATTATCCTTAAGTCCAGAGGAATTATTGAGCTTAATGGATACAGGAGGGGTGACCATATAATTAATATAGATGTTAAGATTCCTACTAAACTTACTAAAGAAGAAATAATACTACTAAAAAAATATGCTGACGGAAGAGAAGAGGCAGTTAGTGATGGAAGCCATGGTGTCTTCTCAAATATTAAAAATGCATTTAAAAAGTAAAACAATTTCTAAAAAGTCATGAAAAATTCCTTTTTTGTATGATATTAGTCTAATTATAATTTCACTTAAGGCAGTTTAAAAAATGAGTTATCCATATTTTTTTGTAAATTCCAGCAGTATTGAAGGAAATAGAATAAAAATTGAAGGAGAAGAATTAAACCACCTTATAAATGTGCTGAGAAGCAAAGCCGGGGATACGGTTTATATATCAGATAATACTGGCTATAAGTATAAAACTGAAATTATAGATATTAAAAAATCTGACGTCATATTACTTATAAAAAATAAGAGGAAAATTGCAAAAAAAATCCCTCAGACTACTCTTTACCAGTGTATACTTAAAAAAAATTCTATGGAATTTGTTATCCAGAAGTCGACTGAAATAGGGGTAGATATAATAATACCGGTTATAAGTGGAAGAGTAATTATAGATAAGAGAAAAATTGCCGGCAAAGTTGACAGATGGCAGAAAATTTCAAACAGTGCTTCAGAGCAGAGCAGGAGGGATTTTAAGTGTGAAATACTTTCCCCGGAAAATATTAATAGTATTAAAGTTTCAGATTACGATTTGTTTTATGTTCCTTACGAAGAAGGTTTCGGTAATGGCGGAGGACTGGCAGAAGTTAGAAATGTTTCAAGAATTGGATATATAATAGGACCTGAAGGTGGTTTTGAAACAGGTGAATTAAATTTTTTAAAGGATAATGGAGCCAGAGAAATAAGATTTGGAAAAAATATTTACCGTTCTGAAACTGCGGCAATTTATTTTTTATCTGTACTGGATTATTTAACTGGAAATCAAAACGTATGAAAATGAGGTTTTCTGTAGATACACTTGGGTGCAAGATCAATCAAAGTGAATCAGATTTTATTATAGAAGAATTGTTGGAAAAAGGGCTGGAGGCGGTTTCCTGGAGCGAGCACCCTGATTTCTGTATTATTAATACCTGTACGGTGACTTCCCGGAGTGACAGGAAAGCAAGACAGATAATCAGAAAGATAAAATCACAAAACAAAAACAGTAAAATAATTGTTACTGGCTGTTTTGTTGTTTTTAATAAAAAATTTCTGCAAGACTGCGACATTGATCTTATAGTAGAAAATAAAGATAAAAATAAAATACCGTATTTAATTGGAAGAATGGCTGCAGACAGGAAGGATCTGGATCTGAAAAGTTTTGATTTTAAAAGCTGCCCCCAATTCAACCAGATGCATTCAAGGCCGCTGGTAAAAATCCAGGATGGATGTGAACAAAACTGCACCTACTGCATAGTTCCAAAAGTCAGGGGAAAATATAGAAGCATACCGTATAGAGAAATTTTAAATAAAATAATAGATTTGCAAAAAGATGGTTTTGAAGAAGTCGTCCTTACAGGTATCCATATTGGAAAATATGGGGTAGATTTCAGTACCGGTGGCCCGGGCAAAGGAGGTAAAATCAGCAGTTTAGCAGATTTGCTGGAAGAAGTTGTAAAAGAGACCAGTATAAAAAGAATAAGGATTAGCTCTATTGAGGTAAATGAAATTGACAGCAGACTGCTTGATATTTTAAAAAGAAATAACGGACGTTTTGCAAGTCACTTGCATATTCCTCTTCAAAGTGGAAGTGACAGAATTCTTAAACTGATGGGAAGGCCATATACTGCCCAGTATTATTTTAGAAAGATAGGGATGATAAACAGGATTTTCCCGGATATTGCGCTAACCACTGATGTGATGGTAGGCTTTCCTGGTGAAAGCGAAGAGGATTTCGCCGGGATGGTGAATATGATAGAAAGGATAGCTTTCAGTAAAATTCATGTTTTTAAGTTTTCAAAAAGGATGCATACGCCGGCTTACTGGATGGGTAACCAGGTCGGTGAAGAAATTAAATCAGAAAGAAGTAAGATTTTGAGGAATATAGGGGACAGACTAAGAAACAGTTATATCAAGAATCATATAGGAAAATTATTAAATGTTGTTTGCGAGGAAATGAATGTTGAAAATAGCACAGTAAGCGGGACCTCTGAAAATTATATTAAAGTTTATTTTCCAATGGATAAAGAAAATTTTCCTTCGCTAAAGGGTAAGATATTAAGGATTGCTGTAAATTCTGAATATAAAAATGGCCTATGGGGAGTAATAAACTAAAAAATTAAAAACGGGTTATCTTACTGAATTTATAAATTTCGTAAAGTTGTAAAAATTTAAAAAAATAGTATAATCTCCCACTTAGGATAAGATTGGTTGAAAAAAAATTACATTAAAATTAAAGAAAATTATAAAAAATGCAATGGAAGATTGTCTTTTTTGCAAAATTATAAATAAAGAAATAGACAGCAATATAGTATTTGAGAGTGATAATGTTCTGATAATTAAAGATATATCGCCAAAAGCACCGGTGCATCTTCTGGCTCTCCCAAAAGAACATATTAGTTCCATTCTGGAAATTGATAAGCTGGAGTCTAGATTAATAAAAGAATTAATGGAAACAATCAGTAAGGTGGCGCTAAAACTGGGATTGGACAAGGAGGGATTCAGAGTAGTTATCAACACTGGCAGCGGTGCCGGGCAGAGTGTAAATCATCTGCATTTTCATATATTGGGAAAAAGAAAATTTAGTTGGCCCCCTGGTTAAAATTTTTGATGATTCATATAATTTGCCTGTTATGCAGCTTCTAATTAATTTATTTAATAATGTTATAAAAAAGAAATCTTTAAAAAGGAGGAGTTTTGTCTCCAGTAAAACAAAAGTTAAGCATTGATTTTAAAGGCGGGCATTCAATGGCAGAATTAATTGGTGATAGGGATGAGTTGCTTCAGCTTATTGAGAGAAAATATAACGTAGAGATCTTTGTACTTGGAAATGATCTGGAAATATCAGGGAAGAATAAAAACGTAAAAGAGGTCACAAGACTAATAGAAGAATTAGCGTTACAGATAAATCTTGGGCAGAAATTAAATTCTGAGAAAGTTAGCGACTCAATAAAGATTATGGAAGATAAATCAGATTTAAAACCACATGAAATATTTAAAGACAGTATTGTGGTAAATAGTGGAAAGAAAATTAAACCGCGTACGGAAGGTCAGAAAAAATATATTGAAGCGATTAAGGAAAATACAATTGTTTTTGTAATAGGGCCGGCTGGAACAGGGAAGACTTATCTGGCTTTAGCTTTGGCTGTTGAAGCTTTAAAGGAAAATAAAGTAGGGCGGATAATTTTAATAAAACCTGTGGTTGAAGCAGGCGAGAAGCTGGGGTTTCTGCCAGGGGACATGTACGATAAGGTAAATCCCTACTTGAGACCTTTATATGACGCTTTATATGAAATGCTGGATGTTGAAAAATTTCAGCAGTACCGTGATATGGGTATTATCGAAGTAGTACCTCTAGCTTACATGAGAGGAAGGACTTTAAATGATTCCTTTATTATTCTTGACGAAGCTCAAAATACATCCCCGGAACAAATGAAGATGTTTCTTACCAGATTAGGGTTTGGCTCCAAGATAGTTGTAACCGGCGATATTACACAGATTGACTTACCCAGTGATAAAGAATCTGGCCTGATTATAATAAAAAAAATTTTGATGGGAATACATGGGATTGAGTTTGTATACCTTAGTTCAAAAGATGTGGTCAGACATGAATTGGTACAG
>PEXF01000167.1:937-4216 GCA_002779205.1 Candidatus Hydromicrobium americanum | reverse complement strand
TTTTTTGTTACCGGAAGGTTCAGCTTTCTATAAAGAATCTCCGACAGTTGCTGTGAAGAATTTATATTAAACTCCTCACCGCAAAGCTTATAAATTTCTTTCTCAAGTCTTCCTATATCCAGCTCATATTCCTCAATTAAACTGCTTAGATATTTTTTATCTATATTAACACCTGTATATTCCATCTCAGCCAGTACCTGAATAAGCGGCTCTTCTATCCTCCAGTATAACTTATCCAGTTTTTCCTTTTTTATTTTTTCAAGTAATCCAGTCTCAATTTTTTTATATAGACTTAATCTTCTTAATATTCCGTCCAAATATTCCTTGTCCGACTTTATTTTCTGTTTCTTATCCTTATATAAATCAAGTGTTAGCTGTTTTTTTTCTTTTATATCCTTGAATTCAATTAAATCACTGCCTTCTTTGCCTTCACTTAATTCGATATCTTCTATTTCCATATTCAGCAGATCACCGGTTATCTCATCCAGGGTAGTTGTAGATTTAATCGGATTCAAGATTAAATATAATATTTTATAATCTATAAGCTTCCCGCTTAAACAAATACCATAATCCTTTAAAATCTTGTATATTCTTTTAAAATCAAAACCTGATTTTTTAATTTCCTTATTTTCGAGCAATTTTTTTATAGTCTCTCTTATAGCACTTTCATTTAGACTATCCTTTTCAATTAAAAAGGCATCATCTACTCCAGAATATAAAATAATACCATAAAACACATCATCACCAGCAAATTCTGTAATATATATGTTCGTAGAAAGATTTTTATTTAAAATTTCTAAGTTTGAACCTCCGGTTAAATGTTTTAAATTAATTTTATATGCTCTCTTTTTAACCACGGGGATTTCTTCCTTAAAATTAATCTTATCTTTCAGGTTAACCAGTCTTTTTTCCAGAGATCTGAACTCAAGACTTTCAAACAATTGCTTAACCTTATTAAAACTAATATTCTTAAAACTTTTATTTATAAATTCACTTACATCTGTATCCTGGGCTATTTTTAATGTAGTTAATTCTTTGCTCAATTCAGCAAGATTTTTATTATTTGTCAAAAGTTCCCTCAGCCGTGGGTTATCTACTTTATTAATGTTTTTATAAATTTCTTCCAGGCACCCATATTTTTTCACCAGCAACCTGGCCGTCTTTGGACCTATTCCCGGGACACCTGGTATATTATCTGAATTGTCCCCCATCAATGCTAAAAGGTCTTTCATATTTTCCGGTTTAACCCCAAATTTCTCCTCTACTTTAAGCCTGTCAAAAATTACTGTATCGGTAATACCTTTTTTAATTGCCATAACTTTTATGTTACCGGAAACTAACTGCAATATGTCTTTATCGCCAGTAACTATTATTATCTGATTGAATTCATCTTTAATACTATTTACTATTCCTGCAAGTATGTCATCGGCTTCAAAACCATCTTTTTCTAAATAAATAATATTAAAGGCATCCAAAACCTCTTTAATTAAAGGAAACTGGCTCGATAGTTCCGTGGGCATTTTTTTTCTATTTATTTTATACCGGTCGAATATTTTATGTCTGAACGTCGGAATCTTACTGTCAAATGCACATACTATTGTATCCGGATGCTGTTCTTCTATAAGTTTTAACAGCATATTTGTGAATCCTAAAACAGCGTTGGTTATAATACCCGATGAAGTGGAAATACTATCAGGAATTGCATAGAAGGCTCTATATGCAATATTATTTCCATCAATTAAAATAACTTTATTATTTCTACCACTTTTCAATTAAAACTCCTGATTTAAACCGGACTGATAAATAAAAACTTTCCTGGCTCAAGTTAAATTCCTGTAAAAAATCTCATTAATTTAAAATATTTATAAAAAAATATAATTTTATTTAATATTCTTGCATAATTTTATATTATAACATTTTTATCATTTGCAAAATCTGTCTTTAAATTCATCAATATCCTTATTTGACTTCAATATATTAAATTCAAGTCTAAAATTAACCTTCTCTCCAGGTTCAATAAATTTTAACCTTCCATGTTTTCTTTCTACTTTCCTCCCACAAGTCAGACTGTTGCCGGGCTCAATTCCGCATACATATTCACCCATTCCCATTTGTTTCCATTGAATTAAAAATGGCAGATTATCCTTATTGAATTTTAACCAGATACCTATTCCCTGACCAACGTCAAAATTCTCATTTACTATAGCAATATTTGAATTTCCATCTTCATCTGCTTTAATATTATGGAAATAAACCTTTTCTTTATATCCTTCCAATGGCTCATGGAATTTATCAAAATCTTCTTCTCCATCTTTAGCTTCATTATCCCTGGAAATCACCTTAGCTTCACCCTCAAGAAGTCTGGCACCATTATCTATCACCGGATATCCTATATTCACATGATAAAGAATCATAAATGGCGATCTCTCGTATCCAATATTTTCCACTGTATCTTCAACCACTATCCTAGGAATATCCATCCAGGTAGTGATTTTTCTCTCTAACTGTAATTTATGACCAAATACTCTGGCTTCTCTTACTTTACCCTGTACCCACATGATATAAGAATCATTCTCCCATCTTCCATTAGCCAGAACATTTTCCGCACTTACATTGGCTATCCTTCCATGCAGACCTAATTCTTCACCATTATCCACACAGGGAATGCCAATATTAGTTAATCCGCAAGTTGTTATAAGTCCACCATAGAAAGTTCTCAGCCATTCAATCCCCCTGCTCTCATAATAAACCGGTGAAGTTTCCCTGGTAACAGATTTCCAGCTGATAGGAATAGATTTATATGAAAGATTGGATATATCCATACCTCTATCTGGTAGAATAGTCATATCCAGGCCACAGGGGCTCTTTATATCAATGGCTCTTACTCCTCTTCTTACTCCATCAATAAATTCATAATATCTTATACCCCCAAGCTGATCTATATCTCCCACTCTCTTTAAAATTTCGTCTTTAATAATTTCAGTACCGAAGATTTTCATTGTATATCCCCCCGCTTTTTTATTCTTTTTTAATCCATTAAAAAGCTCTTATATTTAAATCATTATATCAATAAATATTTTCTATTATAATATTTAAATATCTTTCTTATCTATATTTTTGCAAAAAAATAAACGTCATCAAATTTCATAGAAACTTAATGACGCTTATATTTATAAAATATAATAAATTATTAAACAATTGTCAATATACAATCAATATCTGTCAATATCTTGTCATCTACATTTTAAAAATATACGCCTAAAATATTTTCATTCATTG
>PEXF01000167.1:0-904 GCA_002779205.1 Candidatus Hydromicrobium americanum | reverse complement strand
TAAAAAGTACGACTTAAAAAATTGTAACCGTTCACGGGTTATTTCACTGCATCTTGCCCATGACCCAAAACTACTTCCTATAGGCAGATGCAGTAACAAACCTATTCACGCCAACAGATTCAGTATAATATAACCTCTTCAGGAAAATCAAGAATAATCATCAAGTGAAATCGGATAGCAGTGAAGGTGGGCTATGATTATAGAAATAAGCGCTGACAGCTTTTAGTATGAACTTATAAACTGACCGTTCTTGAAGTCCGCATGTGGCTATAACAGTCCACAACCGCTCATTTGTTTGTCGTCCTTTAATACTCCGAGTGCCCTGTGTTATCACACGGTCTATCACAACAAAACGTATAGCCTGCTCTGCTACATTATTCGTTGGCTCTATCCCCGGAGTTGTGATGAATTCAAAGTATGCTTTGCCATGTTTGCGAAACCTATTTGCCATATTCTGAGCTTCTCTTTTCTCTTCTTTGCCTTCTTTATCCAGGCTACTTGGAGCATCTCCTGTAGCTACCGCTATAATTGTTTCCTTTGCTTCCTCAAGCCTATTTTTGAAAGCTTGCTCGGTCATCTCTTCACGTTTGAAAATAACTTTGAATAGCTCCTTGACACTCTCAAGCAGTTTTTCTCCATAAACCTTTGTTTCTGCATCCGGAAAACTGACCAAGAATCGTATGTCCCGTATAAGATGAGCTATACAAAACTGTACCATGATACCAAAATCTTTCATGTACTTACGGTAGGATGAGAAATAGTCACAGCCAAGAACTCCATCAAACTCCTTGCCTAAAACATCAATCAATACTTCCGAGCCTCGGGATTTATCAATCTTGAACAGTACATAAAGTGAGGTCTTAAAAACCCATGTCCAGAACTTATCACCGTTTTCCTTATGCCC
>PEXF01000054.1 GCA_002779205.1 Candidatus Hydromicrobium americanum | reverse complement strand
TGTTAAAGCAAAAAGAAATCATTCCTCCCTCTATCTCAAACTTAATAAATGAATTCACCTCAAGGAAAAATTCAGAAGAATAAGCCCCTTAATCAGTTAAAATTTAACTAATTAAAGGGCTAAATATATAATTAATATAAAAATATGTTTTGCAAAGTTTTAATTATTTCTTTCGAGGCATTTTTTTCATTACCATAAAGTAATAAACAATTGCTGCTATACCATTCAATTGGGTAACAAAAAAAGTTGCAATTAAAATTACAAGCCAGATAGTTTTTGCATTTTCTCCGCCAGCGCCAGCCGGAAACTCATCTGGTTTTCTCCTGGCGCAATCCACCAGAGCAATAATCCATACTACAAAGAAAAAAAGCCAGATCAATCCACCAACAACTGCTATACATATCAATATACCTACAAATCCAGAAATTGCCACACCACTAATAACTTCCTCTGTTACTTCTTTATTAGTACAGCTAACACCCAGTAGCGCTACTGCTGCAAATGATAATAACAAAGCCAGTGATAATATTTTTTTCATTATCCCTCCCTGAATTAATGAATAATATTGGTAATAATTTTTCTTATTCTAACATTAATAAAAAGCGTCTTCAATTCTTTAAAATTATTTTTATTTATCCACATAAAACATCTCTCTGCTTATCAAATTTTAATGGTTATAATTTTTATATTATAAGTTTTTTATTTTATATAAATCCTTGGAATCCTGTTTTTAAACATACACGCCACTTCATAATTTATGGTCCCCATCAATTCTGCAATGTCCTCCGCAGTTATTCTCTTTCCTTTGGATTCACCCATCAGAATAACCTCATCGCCAACACTAATATTATTATCCCTTGCAACATCGGTTATATCTATCATAAACTGATCCATAGTAATATTCCCTACTACTGGTGCAGGCGTTCCATTAATTAAAACCATAGCTTTGTTCGACAGCAATCGACAGTAACCATCCGCATAACCCACAGGTACAGTTGCAATTATACTATCTCTTTTAGTTTTAAAAGTGCCGCAATAGGAAATAGCCTCGCCCCTCGGAACACTTTTTATAAAAGATATCCTGGCTTTAAGGCTAAACACTGGTTTTAAACTGGATATAACATTACCTGTTTCCAGACCAAGCCAATTATTATAATCCCCGTCATAAGGATTTAAGCCATATATGGAAATCCCGGTTCTTACCATATCCAGATGCATATTCCTGTACCTGAAAAAGGCTGCGCTGTTGGCACAGTGAAAATATTTTACTGCTATTCCATTATTTTTTACCTGTCTTATAATTTCATTAAATCTAGCCCACTGCAGTTCAGTATAAGAGCTTTCCCTGCTGCTGGCGCAGGAATAATGTGTAGAAATGCTCTCCAACATTAAATTGGGAAGAGCTGTTATTTTTGAAATCTGGCCTGCAGCATCATTAAAATTTATTCCTATCCTGTTCATCCCTGTATCCACATTTATATTTATAGCTGCTTCTTTTCCAATTTTACTGCATTGTTTCGATATAAATTGAGCTGACTTATATGAATTTATACATAGAATTAAATTATGCTCTAAAGCCTCTTCTATTGCTCCAGCAGGACTTTCACCTAAAACGTATATAGGTGCATCAATTCCCGATTTTCTTAGGCCGGTTCCCTCTTCAACCAGTGCCGCTCCCAGTGCATATGCTCCGCTTTTTATTGCCTGCTTTGAAATCTCTATCGCCCCATGGCCGTAAGCATCAGCTTTAACTACTGCCATTATTTTTATGTCTTTGGGGGCAGCACATGATTTAATTATTTTTAGGTTATGGTCAAGGTGTGCTAAATTAATTTCAGCCCAGGCAAACCTTTTATTTATTACACTATTTTCTTGCATAAAGTTCGCATTAAAATAACCATGTTTTCAAACCATTGATTTTACAATATCTGCCCTAGTAATTATTCCTACTAGATTACCATTATTATCCAGTACGGGAACTCTATTAACATTATTCCTTACCATTATATTTGCAACTACATTAACCGGTGTATCTTCTTTAACTATTTTAACCTTACTGGTCATTACATCTTCCACTTTTGTTCCTAAATATTTTCTGAGATTTCTCTTAAACTTGTTTAAACTTTCAAGATATATAATACTGTCCAGTAACTTGAAATATCTTGGAAAATGAAGATCAGCATCCCTTACAATTAAATCTCCTTCAGTAGCAATCCCAACCAGTTTACCACTGTCATCAACAACAGGTACACCGCTTATCTTGTTTTTTATAAGCGATTCTGAAAGTTCTGCCACTGAAGCGTCCTTGTTTATAGTAATAACTTTTTTCACCATAACATCTCTTGCTAAAAGCTCTGACATTCTAAGCTCCTGTCATATTAATGTTATTAATTTTAAACACCTTTAATATTTAATTTTTTCTATTTCTAAAAAAACTCTCTTAATACCCTCCAGGAGATCCGTTGCGATAAGAGAAGTCCTGCTTGTTTCTTTTACCATAATATCCGCTGCCAGTCCATGGATAAAGACTCCGCATACAGCACTTTCCATAAGTCCCATTCCCTGGCAAAGAAGTGAGCCAATAATACCTGTTAGTATATCACCCGTACCTGCTGATGCCATCCCCCAGTTTCCAGTAGGATTAATAAAGGTCGTACCCTTATAATCAGAAATTACAGTTCTAGCTCCTTTAAGTACAGATATTAATTTATATTTTCCAGCAACTTCCAGATTTATTTTAATCCTGTCTTCTAAAGGGACCATGCCTAAACCCATTATTATTGACAATTCTCCGGCATGAGGCGTTATTATAACATTTGTCAGGTCAAGATTTTTTATACCGCTGGCATCTCTCAGTCCATAAAGTGCATGCAGGCCATCAGCATCCAGCACTACCGGTTTTTTTATATTTTTTAACAGTTCCCTTACCAGGCATATTGTACTTGGATTCCTTGAGAGTCCAGGACCTATTGCCAGTGCATTAAATCTATCGCTTAAATCTAATATTTCATTTAGACTATTTATGTGTAAAGAAATATCTTCTGTTTGTTCAACCGGATAAGTAATTACTTCTGTTAATTTTTCCTCGAAGATGCTATTTAACTCCCGGGGACAAACAAGGGTCACCATCCCAGCCCCGGATCTCAAGGCACCCATACAAGTCATTGAAGCTGCCCCGGTAAACCCTGCAGAACCTGCTATTACCAGCAGGTTTCCAACTTTATATTTATACGTCCATGATTCTTTTACGGGAATATTTCTGGCTACCCATTGGAAGTCAGGTTCAAAAATCTGCTCATATTCAGAATAATACTTTTCCGGAATGCCTATATCGATAACTTTAATCTTCCCTGCAAAATCTGCTCCTGGATAATTAACAAGCCCTATCTTCTTGCAGCCAAAGGTTATTGTTTTATCTGCCCGCACTGCTGTTCCTAAAATTTTTCCATTATCAGAATCCACACCCGAGGGAATATCAACAGAATAAATTTCCAGGTTTCTGTTCTTCTCTTTAGCGGAATTTATACTTTCAATTATTTCATTTGCAGGTCCGTAAACATCCTTTGCGTGCAGGCCTGTTCCAAATATGGCATCTAAAATAAAATCAGCTTTTTCTAACTCTTCTTTAAATAAAGAACTTATTTTTTTATCTTCAAGATTTAAATAATATACATTACTATTTTCAGCCTCTTTAAGTTCCTTAAAATAAAATAAGCTGTCAGAGCTAAATTCCTCCCCCGGAGATATATGAAATACAATCACTCTCATTCCATAGTTCATCAAGTCTTTAGCCGCTACAAATCCGTCGCCACCATTATTCCCGCTTCCGCAGACAACCAGACCACGGGCAGCTCTCTTAAGCTTCTTATTTTCAAAATCACCTGTGATTTCCTTAGATATTCCACTGCCGGCATTCTTCATAAGCGATTTTGAATCAATTCCACCGCTTATAGCCTTACTATCAATCTCTGCTATTCTGCTCCCTTTTAGAATTCTATTTAATTTCATTTCTCTCCAGGCTACACTTAATTCTACCTATATTAAATTATTTAATATAACAAAAAGTACTGTGGTTTATAATTTTAATAAAAA
>PEXF01000014.1 GCA_002779205.1 Candidatus Hydromicrobium americanum | reverse complement strand
ACTGGAAGCTACCAATAAAGAGGCTAAGGATAGAATCAGCGAAATTGAAACCATAATAGATAAAGTGGAAAAGCTATTAGAAGAAGGGGATGATTTATTTAACCATGAAAAATATAATTCCGCACTTTCTAAATATAAAGAGGCCGAGGAAATATATCCAGATTACCCTGAGGTCGCAGGAAAGATTGAAACCACTAAACTGAAACTAAGTGAACAAATAGAATTGGCCAAAGAAAGCGAACCTGAAGAAGAAACGAAAAAAGAAACAGATGAAGAACAATCCAGTACTCAACAAGATTTTAGCAGTTTAGCATTGGATGAGAAGATAGAATATATAGTAATCAATTTATTAGGAGATACTACAACTATGGACTTGCCAAGGATTGAAGAAATTGAAACAGTTCCTTTTTATGGAGAAGAAGGACAAGAGGGAAATACTGCCTTTATAACTTTAAATGATGATGATATTCTCTTTAGTGTCAGCTGGGCCAAACAAGGTTTGTGGATAGATTCTACAAAATTATTTGAATATTTTTTTGAATTGGAAGAAATAACAAGAGTGGATTTAAAATGGCAATTACCGCTTGTAGATACTTATGGCAATACAAAACTTGGTGTAGTTATGGAGATAATGCTGACCAGAGATACTGCTGAAAAGATAAATTGGGATAATTTTCTATTTCAAAACCTTCCAAAAGTAGCAGATATATATCAAGAACATCCAGCTTTTTCAAATTAAAGAAAAGATAAACAAAAAGAGAGCGAAAAATGAAATCAGTAAAAATAACCATAGAGGGAAAAAAAGAGTTTGAAATCAAGGTTGATGAAAAAGATTTAGAAACGCTTGAGAAAATTATCGGGGTATTTGAAATCAGGGATAGTGGTAAAATTAACTTATGATCAAAAGGGCTAAAAATAGGCTTCCCAGATACAAAAAAGCTAAAACTTCGCCGCCTATGATCCTAACAGAAAGAGATAAAAGGATTATTGGCTGGGTTTATCAGCTGCTCTTTTTAACCAGCGACCAGATTAAACTCCTGGAATTCAGCGAAGGCTCAATGACTGCCTGCCGGATGAGGCTGGCGCTTCTATACCATAACGGCTACTTATCCGCTGTCCAGAAGCCTGTCCCTACCGGCTATGGTTCAGCCAAAAGAATTTACTGCCTTTCAAGAAAAGGGAAAGAACTGATTGAGCATACTCACGACGGAGCTGATTTAAAAGACATCAAATGGACAGCAAAAAGCAACAAAGTAGCAGATTTTTTTATTAGCCATGTTTTGGCTATCAATGATGTTAGGATCGCTTTTATCAGCGGTATCAGAAGAAATAAGAATTATATATTATCATGGATACCGGAGTGGGAGATTAAGTCTTGGAAGGAAAAAGTTGAGGATCCGGAAAATTCAGGTAAAACTTTGCCGATTACTCCGGACGCTTTTTTTGAAATCAGGGGACAAAAAAACAGGGCCTGCTATTTTCTGGAAGTTGACAGAGCCACTGAAACCAACCGCCGCTGGCGCGACAAAGTCAAAGGCTACGTGGAATATGTAAGGTCAGGTAAATACTATAAAAGGTTTAAGTCAGAGTCTCTAAGAATTTTAGTTGCCACTACTACGCCGGAAAGGCTTAACAAACTGTTAAAAACAACCAAAAGCGTTAAGAATGCTGATTTTTTCCTTTTTACAACTTTTCAGCAAATAAAAGACGGCGATGTGCTTTTTGGCAACATCTGGAAAGATTCGGCAACCGATAGTTTAACAAAGCTAGTGAAATTTTAATGTTTGGGTAATACAAATGTATACTTAGCCCTTTTCGTCGCTTCTAGAGGCATTCTAGCGCTTCATATCACTAACTTTTTTATAATTTAACTTAAAATACAAGAATTTAATAAAAAAGAGAAGCCAATCAGATAATTGATAAACTAAAGAAAATAGTTTAATATTTTAATATTAATAGAGGAGAGAGTGTGAAAACAAATAAAAAAATAAAATTTGTAATTCCTATTCTAGCTTTAATTTTAATTTTTAGTTTTGCATTGGCTTGCAATGGTGGAAGTGATACCTCAAGTACTACTGAAACAGGTGAAGTTTCAAAGTATAACCCAACAAACATAAATACATTTGATTGTGCAGATGAAGGTGAAATCATTAGATTTTATTTCCTTTTAGAAGATATAGACGGAGACAGCACGCCCGGGGACGGACAAGCTAATCTTCAGATAAAAGATTCTTCAGACAAAATAGTTTTTACCCAAAACTTCAGTTTTAAATCTTCTGATTTTGTAGATTATCAATTTAAGCTTACTGGCCAGAAAATTGGAAAAGCATATGAGTGGAGGGTTGACAAGAAAGATATTCAGAAAGGAATCTCCGATACAGGAACTGCCGATTTGACTCTTACAGTAGCTAGTGAAAAAGTTCTTAAATCCACAGTGGACTATGTTCGAATACCTATTTATTCTGAAGAAGAAATAATAGAGATCTATGATGAACAATACAATAAAAATGCTAAAATTAATGGAGAAGTTGTTAAAAAAGGTAACTTTGAAATTACATTAGTTAAATATGGTTTCTATACTCACTTAAAATATGATACCTGGGGAGATGAAGTTACAGATTTTAGAGTTGATTTAAAAATTAAAAACATAGGTTCAGAAAAAGATTCATTTTCAACTTACGACGCTGTAATAGTATCAGGTTCAAATCAATATGAAATGTCTTTTTCTAATAGTAAATTAGATTCTTCCGATATCTATCCAGAAATAATAAAAGAAGGATATCTTATATTTGAGGATATTCCAGATACTCTGACGGGTCAGATTAAAATAATTGCTGGTACTTCCTATGATACCTCTTACAATGAATTAACTTACGAATTTAATGTTCAGATATAATTTTATACAAGCAAGGGATAAATGTCTAATATTCGCTAAAAATATAGAATTTTTATTGATATTAATTTCCTTTTTGCTATATTTATAATTGCCTTTAGATCAGGAGGCAACTTTCAGAAATTACTGAAATTTACAAACGAAAGAATGTAGAAAGTAGGTTAAAGTTCTGAAAAGTCCCTTAGAAAAGTTCTAAGGCATTGCCCCGAGATACTAAGTAGCCTAAGGTGTAAAAGCTATGGTAAAAGATAACTCGGGGCTTCTTTTTATTAAAAGAAGCTATATTAAAATTAAGCCACGTTTTAACATTAAATTAAAATAAAATTCGCTTAAAATTGATTCTGTAGACTTTTCTTAGCTATAATAAAGATATATTATTATAAAATGCATAACCGCAGAATAAAAAGGCCAAGTGCTAGAAAGACGTTTTTAATTTGAAATTACGTGAGATAATAAAGATAATAAAAAAAGATGGCTGGTATATGGTTGCTCAGAAAGGTAGCCATAGACAGTTTAAACACCCTACAAAACCCGGAAGGGTAACGATAGCTGGTAATTCGGGAGATGATATAACACCCGGAACTTTAAGCAGTATCTTAAAGCAAGCCGGGTTAAAAAAGGAAGGAGAGTAAATTGAAATATCTTGTTATTATTGAAAAAGCTAATGACAATTATTCCGCATATCTGCCTGATGTTCCAGGCTGTATTGCGACAGGTAAAACTATTGAAGAAACAAAAAAGAATATCACAGAAGCCCTGTTTATGCACTTGCGGGGGCTAGCAGAGGATGGGTTACCATCACCTAAGCCCAAAGCAAAAGCAGATTATGTTGCAACATCTTATAAAAAATTTAATTTAACAACAAAAAAAGCTGAGGAATAACTATGACCACAGAAAAGGTGGAAATTGTAACATAATAAGAACTAAAGAGGATTTTTTATTGAAATTTACCGGGAGAAAAAACTTCCAGTTGTTTTGGAGCCAGGGGAAGCTCAAAGACTTGTAATTGACAATACATTTACTTGTGAATATAATATATTTAAAAAGTATACAATGTATACAAGGAGATTAATATGTCTAAAACAGTAACTTTGCGTATAGAAAATACACTATATAAAAAACTAAAGGAGCATGCAAAGAGTGAAAATAGAACTCTTTCTAATTTTATAGAGACAGCAGCCTTAAAGTATATTGAACAGATTGAACTGGTAGATGAGTATGAGATGAAGGAAATCATAAGTAATGCTGATTTGTTGGAAAGATTAAAAAGAGGTAGTTCAGACGTAATTAATAAGAAAGGTAAATTTGTATAAAATATTTGAAACAGATCAATTTTTAAAAGATTTAAAAAAGTTAGATAAACC
>PEXF01000094.1:2679-4016 GCA_002779205.1 Candidatus Hydromicrobium americanum | reverse complement strand
CCATTTGTTCGGCTAACTGATATCAGTTATCAGGTGTCAGCTAAAAGTCCGGTTTCTTTGAGCATTTATGATGCGGCAGGAAGACTTGTTAAGCAGTTAGTTAATGAAAAAAGAGGGGCTGGATACTACACAACTAATTGGAATGCCAAAGGATTTTCTTCTGGTATTTATTTTGCAAAAATTAAAGCAGGAGACTGGACTGCCACGGAAAAATTAATACTGATACGATAAGAAACAATGGGTAGATACGATGACGTCATCGCATCTACCTATGCGATAAGACTATGAACACGAACCCCGCATTCTGCGGGGCGAATCTCACGAACGAAAATAAATTAATATTCGTGTTGTTCGCTCTATTCACGACATTCATCGTATAAGTGTGTCTAAAGTATTGTTTTATATTGTTGGGATTCTGGTTGCTGTAACTATGCTAATATATGGGATTGGATTAAAGGAACTTATAGAAATTCATAGAAATGCTACCCTTCTCTGCCTCTCATGTATAGGAATCGGATAGTAGGGACTCTGCCTCAGGTGAGAGTCCCTGCCCTTCTTGTAGGGACTTGATTTATCAAGCCCAATATTGTGTATAGAACCCAAATAGTAAGACGATTTGTTCAGATTGCTTCATTCTTCACTGCCAATAATTACTTCCATAAAGGTATTTATCAGGGACCGCTCAAGAAATTTTGCTTCCCAGGGCTTAACTGCTACGCCTGTCCACTTGCAAGATTTGCTTGCCCAATAGGTTCTTTCCAACATTTCATTGCGATACGACAATTCCCATTTTACATACTTGGATTTATAGGATTTATTGGTGTTCTATCAGGTAGATTTATATGTGGATTCTTGTGCCCATTTGGCTTCTTTCAGGAATTACTTTACAAGCTACGCACTTTCAAAATAAAGCTCCCAAGAAGAGCTTCTTATTTTAAATATGTTGTTCTTGTCCTTACAGTAGTGCTGGCATACTTCTTTAATCAGCCATATTTCTGCAAAATTTGTCCTGCAGGCACTCTGGAAGCTGGGATTCCACAACTTACTACTTCCGCTCCATTAAGAAATATAGCTGGCTCTCTCTTTTCTTTGAAATACGCTATACTTATTCTTGTAGCAACTTTTGCCATACTTATCAAGCGACCGTTTTGTCGCCTTTTATGTCCTCTGGGAGCAATGTTAGGACTTTTAAATCGGATTACCCAACTCCAATTAAAAGTTGATACTGAAAAGTGCAATGAGTGTGGAATTTGCCAAACAGTATGCCCGATGGATATATCGCAAGTCACAAGTTCCCTGTCGCAAGTTTCCTGTCGCAAGCCACAAGCCACAGGTTT
>PEXF01000094.1:1732-2664 GCA_002779205.1 Candidatus Hydromicrobium americanum | reverse complement strand
CTTTGACTGTATAAAATGCTTAAAGTGTTCATCCGCCTGTCCACAAAACGCTATCTCCGGATTTATGAACACAAATTACACGAACTTAACGAACCTCACGAACGAAAAAATAAATTAATATTCGTGTTGTTTGCTCTATTCGTGACATTCATCTTATAAGTTCGCCTAAAAAGTGAACGTCAGAACTTATTTTGCCTGCCACAATTGTATAATATAAGAGACTTTTTCTCTGAAAAGAGAACTATTTAGTTTCTGAGAAGTGTGTTCCCCTGTATAATAAGTTAATTTAGTTAACCATTTTTTAAACAAGACTTTCGCCAGAGTAATGACTATTTTGGGAAGCTGAGAATTAGCGTAATCGCCGATAATGCCAATACTTGGAAGTGCATATTTGCTATAGCAGTGGTCAGCAAAATATAGGGTTGGAAGCACAAATTCTGTAATGTCTTCTTCCTTGCGGAGAGAGAACGAATTCTCTTCCGAAATCTTCACAAAATCACTCAATATTTTACAAGTCTTGTAATACTTGGTATCAGATTTACGAAAATAATCAGATATTAAAAGATACCCAGAGGGGTTTAATAGTCTTTTGGCATTTTTCAATGCAATGTCTAAAGATAAATATTGCACACTCTCGCTCATCAGCAGGAGGTCAAAATGCTCGGATGTAGCGAAGTCCTCAAATTTTGTTCTAACAAATCGTAAATAGGGATATTTCTGCCTAATAAATGTTTCTTGATATTTATCATTGGATATGCAAGTTACTTTATAGCCCTTGTCAGTGAGCAGTTTTGCCATTTTGCCGAGACCGCAACCTACATCTAAAATTGTTTGGACTGACTCTGGAATATAGGATAATAGGTGCAAAGTATAATTTTGCTGAGCTTTTTTGAAGTTACCAAAAGTCCGTTCATTATCTGGAAAATGTTTTT
>PEXF01000094.1:0-1687 GCA_002779205.1 Candidatus Hydromicrobium americanum | reverse complement strand
TGTAAAATTTTAACCCGTAATCTATTTTGTTACGAGCATTTTTGCTTTTTCTGAGTTTCATATTATTTCTATTCGTGAAATTCGTAAAGTTTGTGTAATTCGTGTTCACTACCAAAATCTATAAGGGCATCTGAGACAACGTTTTGCTTCTTTAATCACTTCCTCTTTTGTAGAATTTGTTTCTATCTCTTTGAAATCACTTCTATCCTCAATCAGTGGAATTCTTATCCCTGTCTGCTCTTTAGGATTTTTCTCCAACCAAGCGGCTTCTTCTACTTTCCCTATATGTGGACGTTCATCAAAATCAAGCCAATTATCTAATTTTGCTTTCCAGCCTCTTAAATATCTGTCAATTGATTTTGCGGCAAGTTTTCCAGCTCCGATTGCCTCCGCTACTGACGAGGGACCTATAACTGCATCTCCTCCAGCAAAGACTCCAGATTTGTTAGTCCTCATATGCTTATCCACGAGCAAAGTTCCCATTTTAGATGTGCCAATACTATTGTGTAGAAAGTTAAACTCTCCCTGTTGCCCAATTGCTATAATTACTGTATTGCAATCAATTGAGTCCCTTGTGTTCTCATCAAAACTCGGATTAAACGAATCTTCTTGGTCAAAAGCAGATGTGCATTTAACGAGCTTTACTCCACTAACCTGAGTCTTGCCAGAGATTTGCGATACTCCCCAGCCGTGACGAATCTCTATTCTCTCTTTTATTGCTTCATCAATCTCTGATTTCTTGGCTGGCATATTCTCTATGGATTCAAGACAGACAACACAAACCCGAGAGGCACCAAGTCTCTTTGCACTCCTTGCCACATCTATAGCAACGTCCCCACCTCCGATTACAACTACAGAGGTGCCGAGTTCTACTTGCTCTTTTGATTTAGTTAACTTCAGGAAGTCCAATCCGTAATGAGCTAAATTCTCTCCTTCTATTTCTAATCTGTTGCTCATACCAGCACCAGTAGCTATAAATACTGCGTCAAACTCCCGTTCTATATCTTCAAAAGAAATATCTCTACCAATCTCTATGCATCTTTTTATCTCTATGCCCTTTTCTATAAGTTCTATTTCCTGCTTTACTATGTCTATTGGAAGTCTGTATTCTGGGATACACTGAACCAGCATTCCGCCCGGCTCTTTTTCACGCTCAAAGATTATTACAGAATACCCTTTTTTTCTGAGTTCATACGCACAGGTAAGTCCACAAGGTCCGCCTCCTATAACCGCGATTTTCTTTTGTATTCTAAATTCCCCCTTGTCTTTTAACTCTAAACTCTGAACTTTAAACTCTAAACTTCTTTTTAAATACCTTATTGCAATTGTAGTATCAACTCCACTTCGTGAACATTTGTCTTCGCAAGGTGCATGACACACTCTGCCCAATATGCCAACAAAAGGTGTTTTCCTTAAGATACTCTCGAACGCCTCATCAAATCTGCCACAAGCAATAAGTGTAACATAGTCTGATGCTTTTATACCGGCTGGACAGGCATCTTCGCAGGGGGCATTTGGGTAAAAAGGACCTTTATATGCATCTATGATATTGACTGCCCAGAGGACTATCCAGGCGAAAAGGACAGCAAAAAATGCATAGTTAAAGCCATTCCATACTATTTTGAAAAATAGGGCAGAGGACACTGCAAGTAAAAGAAAGCTGATTCCAGCCGCATATCGCTTTCTA
>PEXF01000043.1:2483-4256 GCA_002779205.1 Candidatus Hydromicrobium americanum | reverse complement strand
ATCTTTTACAATATCCCAGTTAAAAGACACTCCTGTCCCTCCGTAAACATTTTTACTGTAGCTATCCATCAGAATAAAATCTGCATATTCTTTTAACTTGCCCACCTTTTTATTTATTTTAGCCCTGTAAGATTCACTTTTATTCTTAATTCTTATTGACTTTATAATTTTTATATCCTTAGATTTTTCTTTTAAATCTTTTAAATAATCCCTATCTTCATCACCTGAAAGCTGTATATAATCTAACCTTAGACTTTTACAGTTATTAAGAACTCTTCTAATTTCTTCGTTTACGAATACTCCTACCATTGAAATTTTATTTTCTCTTGCCCGCAGTGCTTCAATTATTCTATATGCAGTTATGACTTCTACTTTTCTGGGACTATCGGCAGACAGGACAAATCCCATCGCATCTACTCCCAATTCGGATATACTTTTTGCATCTTCTAAATTTGTAATTCCGCATATTTTTATCCAGACCATGCTCTAAATTCCTTATATATTTATTTTTTTTATTCTTGCACTTCCTTATACACTTGCAAATTTTAACACACTATATATTTAACAATATTTTACCCTATATTATCAGTAAAAACCTGCATAGATAAATATTTTAATCTTTCCTGCAAACTTTTTTTTTCTATAATAGTTTCTCCCTTTTTAGTTCAAGTTCCATACTGCTTAAAGTTTTTTCTAAATTTTTACTTACCATAAAATACCCGCCAACCAGAAAAGTATTTATTCCGCTCAAAAACAGGCTTTTAATATATTCAACATTTTCCACACCGCTCTCACAGACGAAAATTTTATCAGATAAATCTTTATTTTTGCTGTAATTTAAAATATTATAAACTGTTTTTCTATCAATGCTCATGTCCTTTAAATTACGGTTATTTATACCTATAAATTGCGCGCCAATATCCAGTGCCTTATCCAGTTCTTTCACGCTATGTACCTCGACCAGCGCATCCAACCCAAGATTTCCGGCCAAATCATACAACTTTCTTAATTTTCCCTTTCCCAGAAGCGAACTGATAAGCAGGATACAATCTGCCCCGAGAGCCGCGCTCTCATAAATCTGAACCTCACTGAAGATAAAATCCTTTCTTAGCACCGGTAGTTTTGATTTTTTCTTGACTATCCTTATATTCTCAGTATCACCCTTAAAATATAATGATTCAGTAAGAACTGATATCCCGCAGATGAAGCTTTTAAACTTATCATAAAGCAGTACCGTCTCCTCAATATCAAGCCGGTCATTGATAATTCCTTTAGAAGGAGAGGCTTTCTTAATCTCTGCAATCACATTTACTTTATCTCTTTTAATATTCCTTAAAAAACTCCCCCTTTCTTTTTCTGTATTTTTTACAGCAGGTTTTATCCATTCTGAACTTCTTCTTATTTTTTTTATTTCTTCTTTTTTTACAATTAAAATTTCTTTTAGGTATTCCAAATTTATCCTCTTTTAAAACATATTGACCGGGCTTTAATTAGTTTTTCTATTTGTAAATTCGATCATTCTATTTAATTTCTCATATGCTTTTCCGCTTTCAATAGAACAGTTAGCTAAATCTACAGCCTCAGATAGGGAGTCAGTTTTTTTACCTGAAACTATAGCTGCAGCAGCATTAATAACAGCAGAATCTCTTCTTGCACCCTTTTCCTCCCCGGTAAGGATACTGGTTAAAATCCTGGCATTCTCCTTTGCATCTCCACCTACCAGCTCTGAAATATTTGACTTTTTAAAACCCAGCTTTTCCGGGTCCAAAATA
The DNA here is from genome assembly GCA_002779205.1 of Candidatus Hydromicrobium americanum. Classification (GTDB taxonomy): domain Bacteria; phylum Actinomycetota; class Humimicrobiia; order Humimicrobiales; family Humimicrobiaceae; genus Hydromicrobium; species Hydromicrobium americanum. The sequence goes on along the minus strand of PEXF01000043.1, from coordinate 2,484 downwards.
T
>PEXF01000043.1:0-2354 GCA_002779205.1 Candidatus Hydromicrobium americanum | reverse complement strand
TCATATATATTAAATTGTTATCAAACACACCCAAAACACAGCCGTTTGGCTGCGCCGGATTGGTAAGGGGGCCCAAAATATTAAAAACAGTCCTTATACCCATATCCTTCCTTGCTTTTGCTACATATTTCATAGCTGTATGCGCTTTAGGGGCAAAAATAAAGCCTATATCTATACTATCCAGACAATCCGAAACCTCACTGCATTCAAGATTTATATTTACCCCCAATTCTTCTAAGACATCAGCGCTTCCACTTCTACTGGATACATTTCTATTGCCATGTTTTGCAACCGGTACTCCTGCGCCTGCAGCTATAAATGCGGCAGTAGTGGAAATATTGAAAGTACCAAGACCATCACCACCAGTTCCACAGGTATCAACAATGTTTTTATGCCTGCTTTTTACTTTTACAGCCTTATCCAGCATAGCTCTGGAAAAGCCGCTTATTTCATCAGTTGTTTCTCCTTTTATTTTCAATGCAGTGAGGAAAGCCGCAATCTGGCAATCATTTGCATTCCCTTCCATTATAAATTCCATTGCTTTGTATGCTTCATCCTGATTAAGATCCCTTCCATTTAAAACTGCGTCTAAAAAAGTTTTCATTTAATCTCCTTATATTTTTATTATTTATTTAAAAATCTCCTGTATTCAACTTACTTAAATAACTTAATAGCCTTAAAAAGAGCAGCTGCTTTATTTATAGTTTCATTATATTCATTTTCAGGTTCAGAGTCGTACACTATTCCAGCACCTGCCTGGATGTAAGCTATTCCATTTTTAATAATAGCTGTCCTGATAATAATGCAGCTGTCAAGATTGCCATCATAGCCAAAATATCCTACAGATCCTCCGTATGGTCCCCGGCTATCAGGCTCCAGTTCACTTATAATCTGCATTGCCCTTATTTTTGGAGCCCCTGATAATGTGCCTGCTGGAAAAACACTTTTCATTGCATCGTATATTGAATTATTCTTATCCAGAATCCCTTCAACTCTAGACACAAGATGAATTACATGTGAATACTTTTCCACACTCATATATTTTTTAACCTTCACACTGTTATACTGGCATACTCTCCCCAGATCATTTCTGGACAGATCAACAAGCATATTGTGTTCAGCTTTTTCCTTTTTATCACTCAGTAAATCACTTATTAGAACTCTGTCCTCTTTTAGGGTCCGGCCTCTTCTTCTGGTACCAGCAATAGGATAGGTCAAAATTTTTCTACCGTTAATTTTAATAAGAGGTTCCGGGGAAGCACCAATGATTTTAAATTCACCAAAATTAAAATAATACATATAGGGAGACGGATTTATAGTTCTAAGTCCACGGTAGATACTGAAGGAATCGGAAAACTCGTCGGTATAAAACCGTTGAGAAAGTACTACCTGAAATGCTTCCCCTTCAGTGATATACTTCTTTGCCCGCTTGACTCCTTCAAGAAATTTTTCCTTTTCAAAATTAGAATTTAATTTCAGGCCTACAGCAGAATTATCAATGGCAGCAAAGTCAAAACTACTTCTGAAATTATTTCCATTACTTTCTTTAATTTTCTTTTCCAGATTTTCAATATTCTCAACTGAAATATCATAAGCTTTTCCGGCAGAAATTTTACTTTCAATTTTCATTGTAGAAACTATTTTAATACGATTAAGCAGGTGGTCAAAAATCACTACTAAATCAGTAAGATAGAGCATAATTTCAGGTATAAATAATTTATTCTCACAAATAGGGATTTGTTCAAAATATTTTACCAGATCATAACTGAGATAACCTACAGCACCACCTATAAAATGATTAAGCTCCGGATTTTTATAAAGCCGGTATTTTTTCATAATTTTTTCCAGTTCCAGAAGTGGATTTCTAGTTTTTATTTCAAACACTTTATTACTGCCGTCATTTAAAGAAAAGACTTCCCTGTCAAACTTTATTAAGTTATTACATCCAATTCCGATGAAAGAGTGCCTTGATAAATTTTTTTGCCCTTCTATACTTTCCAGTAAAAATCCTTCTCTTTTTAATCCGCCTGTTTTTATAAATATGGAAGTAGGGGTTTCAGTATCAACAATATACTCTTTATATACCGGTATTAGATTATAGGTTTGAGCTATTTTAATGTATTCACTTTTAGATGGATAAAACATATTTTTTAAGCTTTTTTAATTCTTAAATTGATATTTTAACCTACAGATAATTAAAAATTTCCTTTACTATCTGACATAAAACAAAAGAGTACTTCAATAAAGGTTCTCCTGTCTTTTTTTGCCTGGCTTGTATTGAAATACTCTTTGAATTTTTTGCTATTTTTTTTATTTGTTAATATAAATTGAATATCTAAAGAAATTACTTAAAA
>PEXF01000149.1 GCA_002779205.1 Candidatus Hydromicrobium americanum | reverse complement strand
GCGACTTTGCGGTGATTATCTTATCTACGGACTTATTTATACCGCAGAGACGCAAAGAACGCAGAGAAAAAGATTTGCACACAGATATTCACAGATAAAACAGATTTTCACAGATATAATTGGTAGCACAGGCATCTTGCCTGTGGTTTCAAAATCTTTGTTTTTGCATGCAACGATAAAGTCGTTGCACTCCATATTTTTAATCTATAAACTGTCTCAGCCAGAGTTCAAATGTTACTATTTTTGATAACTCACACCATTCCTGTAAACTCCAATTCGGATATTGCTCTACCGCCTCTTTTATTTTAGCTATATTGTAATAATCTCGTTCCGTAATGGCAGGTTTTAAACCTACCCCTACAATTTCTTCTAAAATTTGCTTGACACTTAATCTCAGTAGGGGCAATTCATGAATTGCTTCTACAAATAACCTTCTACGAATCTGATGCCAAAATATTACGGGTAATCCAAAACTACTAATATTCCATCTTGGCAAATACCCTCTGTCTGTCGGGACTTCAAGTAGTTTTGGCTCGTTGTATTTAATTATACTTGCCGAGAGCTTCTGCCCTTTTAGTCTCTCAAATGGATTCCGAGAAAACGGAGCGGTATGCAAAATTGAAAAAGGAGTCCGCAAAATAAACTTCAAGAAATCATAATCCATATAGGGAATCCTTACCTGCACCTGTGACTCCATAAGTGCAATGTCTGCCCCATAATATTTCCTCATAATCTCTTCAAGTGTGAAAAATAAAGCACGTTCGCGTATTGTGAATCGTGAGTCGTGAGTCGTGAATCGTTCATCGTTGGCATTTTTCAAGAGTTCAGGAGAGAAGAATCCAAGATACTGGATATTGGTTGCAAGTTGCAGGTTGCAGGATAAGAGAAGTTTCTTTGAATTTGGAGAGAAGCTAAGTGCTGTATTTTGCAATCCCCGAATGAGCTCGCTTCCCCCAAAGCCGACAAAGCAGGGATTTATGAATTCTCTTTGCAGATTAAATACATACAATAGCCAAGAATGTGTTATATTGCATAATCCATCTGTAATTCTCACAGTTTGATACAAAAAATCCATTATTCTATCAGTAAAATTTTCTTCAAATTCCTGTATTAAATGCTTACATCCCACGAGCTTTGCCAATTTGCTTGCTACAATGACCTCTCTGTCTGTTCTTTTTCCAAAAGTAAGAGCCCTAATCTGGCTTGATTTTAGGGCAGATAATATTACTCTACTATCATATCCTGCACTGAGAGTGAGTCCAACTTTACTTTCTTCTTTTGTTAAATCTCCTACGATTTTGTTAAAAACCTCTCCACTTTGCTTAAGCCCCTCACGAGCAGGCAGAGTTTTTTCTTTTAATAATTCGCCAATCTCCCAGTACTTCTTTTTATGAAATCGCAACTGGGAAGTTGCTCTTACATCAAATTCCCATATTTCTCCGGGCGGGAACCTTCGTATATTTTTTACGAAGGTGTGTTCTCCAAGAGGATAATTAAAAAGAGCATACTCTGCTACTCCGCTCAGGTCAATTTCTCGCTTTACTTCTGGATATTCAAGAATTGCTTTGAGCTCAGAGGCAAATATAAATTTGCCTCTGAGCTCCATATAATATAGTGGTTTGAATCCACATCTGTCTGATACAAGGGAAAGCTTGCCTTCTTTTATATCATATATCAGAAGAACAAACTCTCCCTTTGTTTCAGATAGAAACTTCATTCCATTTCGCTCATATAAATGCAAGCACGAAATTAGTTCTTTCCCAAAAATCTTGCCAGAAACTAAGCCAAGCAGGGTTCTTTTTTCATTAAAAGTGAAGCAGGTTGCAGATTGCTCAATAGAAGTTATTCCTAAAGCTACATTCTCATCTCTATAAGTTTCAAGCGAGTAAAAATCCTCGTGCTTCATTGATTGAGTCATTTCAAGAATAATCTTCTCAATGTCATTCGTACTTTGTTCCGCACGGGAACAGGACTTACCTATTATTCCTGCTATTCCTGGCATCTTTTTAATCCTTTTGCCAATTGCACAATAAAATCAGTCCATATAAAAAAGCCAATTTCTATTGCAACTGGCAACCCGTAGTATTTATGATAGTATCTTATTTTATCACTTAATATTACCAATCCCATCCTGAAATTGGAGATTTTTTGGGATGAGCCAAATAACTTATGAACTACCGAAGCATCGGGAAAATGATAAACTTTCCATCTCTTTCTTTTTAATCGGTGGCATATGTCATCTTCAGTATAGTAAAGTTTAAATCGCTCGTCATAAAGTCCAATTTCAAAAATTGCCTTGCGTCTGACCAACATAAATGCATCAGAAACTACATCTACTTCTTTTGGTCCTTTAATTCCTATCTCATTTACCTTGTATTTTTTTCTAAAGAGCCTGCGAGCAAGCTCGGCATTAAAAATTTCTTCCAGTGGCTTATGAGCTTGCCAACCAATTGATTGAACCCTACCATTTTCATATAACATCTTGCCTCCAAGAGCTCCTACACCGGGATTCTGCTCCATAAAGAGAACCATACTTTTCAATGAATTATCAGAAATTAAAGTGTCAGAATTTAAAAGTAGTATATATTCTCCTTTACTTGCTCTTATTGCTTGATTATTTGCGTGTGCAAAAAAGAGGTTCTCCTCATTTTCTATCAAATGAACCTCGGGGAACTTTTCTTTTATCATCTTGATACTCTCATCCGTGCTTTTATTATCAACCACTATAGTTTCATATTCAATGTCCTTTAAATTCTTTTGAATGGATTCAAGACAGGTTTTTAAGTATTTTTCTGTATTGTAACTTACTATGCTAATTGAAAGCTTCACTTTATAATTTTACCACGCGTCTTTGTGGTTAACTCTTTATTCCACGAAAAATCTGCAAACAACTCCGAAAGTCATCTTTCCTCACAATCAGCATATCCTTTACCGGTGTGCCTGATAGTCTAATGAACATATATATACACACTCCCATTGCCAAGATATATGCAATTGTACTACTGAGTGCTGCTCCATTAACTCCTATTTTTGGTATCAATATTATATTCAATACGATGTTTATAATCAAAGATATAGCCGCCAATCCGGTATTTATAATTGGCTTGCCGATATGTCCATTAAAATATGCACTCGTAATATGAGCCATTCCATAAAAAGCAACTCCGGGTAAAAGTATACTAAGTGGAAGTACTGCCCCAATGAATGCTTTTCCATATAGTGCTGGCACAACAAACCTTCCTGCACTCAATAAAATAATCAATAAGAGCGCACCCGAGAACAACGATAATCTCAACCCTTTGCAAGCTAAATTTTGGGCATTCTTTGCATCTATATGTGTGAACATTGGGAGCAACGTTATGGCTATAGAACTTGGTAAAAACCAAAGAAATTCAGCTAATCCAACTGCTATTGAATAATATCCTACATCTTGAGGGGTTAAATAATAAGCCACAAGATACATATCAACTCTGAGATTTAGCATTCCAACAAGCTGTGCAATCCATACCTGAACCCCGAAAATAAGGGACTTGCGAAATAAACTTAAGTCTATAGGACCAAGCCCGCCAGTATTCTTGAAAACAATTAAGATAGCTAAAATTGTGGATATTATTTGTGATATTGCCCATATTATAAGTGCTAACTTTAGATTTAGCACTTTGAGCAGGATGCATAAAATAACTACCTGAAGAAATGGAGCTGCTACTCTAACCAAATTAAACTCTGGGATTTTATTCATTCCGTGCAGAATGTCATTAAAGAGGCTGAATTGCAGTATAAATGGGATAATCACAAGTGCAATTCCAATATATTTAAGTTTGGCTGGTTCAAATACTTGAGCACCTTGTAAAATCAAAAAAAGCGTTCCGAGTAAAATGGAAGATATAATCGTTAAGAGTATTGAGTTTGTGGCAAGGGATTTGATTTTATCTGGCTTGCGTCCAGCAAAACAAGCATTTGAAGTGCCGACTCCAATTCCTGTCAACATTGCTCCAAGCCCTGCGGTGAGAAGAACAAGAGAGTAAATTCCTTTACCTTGTGGTCCGGTTGTACGTGCAATGACAATTCCGGCTACAAAGGCGAGGAGAAAATTAAAGCTCCTTCCTCCAAATGTTAAGAAAGTTCCCTTTCCTACATTTAACTCTCTCAAAAATCCTCCCTATTAGTTTGTCCTGGCCTCAAGATGTGGTTACAAATCTCAAGTATCATAAAATTAAAAATTAAGTATCAAATAT
>PEXF01000050.1:3304-4011 GCA_002779205.1 Candidatus Hydromicrobium americanum | reverse complement strand
AGCAAAGGAACATTCTAGAAATGTAGTGGAGATGAGTAACTATCTTGAATATAACTTTAATATAAAAATGAAAATTCAGAATAAAAATTTAAGCTTTCTTCACCCAGATAAGCAGAAATACTGTAGAGGTAAAAAGTTGGGAAATGCTTATACAAAAGACGAAATTATGAGGTATTTTGAAAGAGGCCCGGAAGAAATAAAATCAGAAAGAGAAGCAGCTGATAAATTGAAAGCAGCAAACCATGGTGCAGTAAGAAAAAGAAAAGAAGATTATGAGAGGTGGAAAAAAGATAATCCGGAAGAAGCAAAGGCAGCTTATGAAAAATGGAAAAATGCTCATCCTGAAGAAGCAGCTGCTGCAGCTGCTAAAAGAAAAGAAGATTATGAAAAGTGGAAAAAGGAGAATCCAGAAGCAGCAAAAGCCGCTTATGAAAAATGGAGAAAGGAAAACCCTGAAGAGGCGAAAGCTGCTTACGAGAGGTGGAAAAAAGAGAATCCTGAAGAAGCAGCTAAAAGAAAAGCTGCATATGAAGAATTTAGAAAATCCCATCCGGAAGAAGCAAAAGAATCTTATGAAAAATGGAAAAAGGAATCTATAGAAGCAAGATCAAGAAGAGCAGCTTATGAGAGTTGGGGGGAATCCCATCCGGAAGAAGCAAAAGAAGTTTATGAGAGGTGGAAAAAATCCCATCCGGAAGCATTAAAAG
>PEXF01000050.1:0-3251 GCA_002779205.1 Candidatus Hydromicrobium americanum | reverse complement strand
GTATCATATGAGAAATGGGAAAAGGCTCACCCGGAAGAAGCGAAAGCTGCTTATGAAAAATGGAAAGAAGAGAATCCTGAAGAAGCAAAAGTTTCATATGAGAGGTGGGAAAAATCCCATCCAAAAGAATTAGCTAAAAGAATAGCTTCATATGAAGAATGGTGGAAAGCTCATCCGGAAGAAGCAAAGGCTGCTTATGAGAGTTGGTTAAAAGAAAATCCTGAAGAAGCAGCTTCTGCAGTAAAAAAAATAAAAGAAGTTTATGAGAATTGGGAAAAGGATAATCCTTTAGAGGCTAAAAAAGCTTATGAAGAATGGTGGAAAGCTCACCCGGAAGAAGCTAAAGCTTCTTATGAAGAATGGAAAGAAATTTATCTTGAAGAAGAAAGAGTAGCATCTGAAAAAAAATATTTGGAATGGTTAGCTGCTAATCAGCCAAAAATTGTATTAAGTAAAGTGGGGTTCGGGATAGAAGGTATTACAAATAAAATTTCTAGAGATATTGAAAAAGAAAAAATAAGAGTAGATGAATCTAAAATACATAAAGACAGGGCAAAAGAAAAATACAGGAGGAGAGATAGGATTAGAGAAACAGACAGAGAAAGGGAAAGATAGTGGCTATTAAAAATAGAATTATAGTGTTTTTTTTAATGCTTATTATAATGCTAATAATCCTTCCTGTGCTGTCCTCTATTTTTACAGAACTTCTTGAAGTTTATAAATTTAATTTATCGCTAACACCTGAAAATTTCATAATAAATACTTTTAGAAATATCCATACTTATATTAATTTTTTTACTAAAACTTACCCTGCTAATATTTTAGGGTGGAGTTTAATAGGCTTTTTTATTATATTTTCTATTTTTGGAACAGCAAAACTTAAAATACAAAGTAAATATTCACAAATGGAAAAATATGGAAGTCATGGTACTGCAAGATTTCAGACTCCAAAAGAGATAAAGAATAACTATTTTAAAGATAAGATGGGCTGGTTTTTAGGTTCAAATATTCCCGATTTAAAATACTCTGTTGGTATGCCCGGTGCTTACCATCCCATAGAGAGTAGTCTTAACATGCAGACATTAGTATTTGGAAGCCCCGGTAGTTTTAAAACTACAAGCGTGGTACTTCCAAATATTTTTCATATACCATATATTTACAGGTACCAGGAAGAAAAAGCAGACCTTATTATAACCGATCCTAAAAGTGAAATTTACTCCACTACTGCTAAGTATCTTACCGACTGTGGCTACGATGTTTATGTACTTGACTTTATCAACCTAAAGTATGGAGATAGCCTTAACCCCATAGAATACATATCAAGTGATAAAGAGCTTATGGAAATATCTGAAGGGTATATAAGTTCCATATCAGATTCAAGTAATGTAACTTTTAGCAGTGATTCGTTCTGGGAACAATCCGAGGGCCAGCTACTGGGGGCTTTAATTGGTTTTGTAAAACAAGTATTTCCAGCAGGACAACAAACTTTTAGGGAGGTTTTAGGAATATTAACTTCTGAGGATGTTAGAAACCAAAAGAAAGCACTAAATTTTTTTAACAAATATAAAATTAAAGGCTCTTCTCTTCAGCTCTGGAAAAATTTTCTCTTATCTGAAGATAAGGTAAGATCTAATATCTTAATAGGACTTGCTACAAAACTAAAACTTTTTTCTATAAGTGGTATTAAAAACATAACCAGCAGTACAACAATTGATATTAAAAAAATTGGAGCAAAAAAGGAAAAACCATTAGTTCTTTTTATCCTTATGCCTGATAAGGACAGGACTTTTAGCCCTATTATTAATTCGGTTGTTACTACAATTTTAAACCAGCTTTACAAAACAGCAAACAATTATGGAAATAGACTCTTTAGCCCAACTTTTTTTATACTCGAGGAAATGGCTAACATTGGTAAAATTCCTGATATTGAAGTTATGCTTGGTACGATGAGGTCCAGGAGGATTTATCCAATGCTTGTATGGCAGTCACTGCCGCAAATGCAAAATCGTTATAAAAATTGCTGGGAAGATTTACTATCAATGTGTGACACCCACATTTATTTAGGAATTAATGACAATCTTACTGCCAATTACTGTAGTAAATTTCTTGGCAATACCACTATTAAAATTCAGGGTACCAGTAGAATTTCCGGTAGTTTTTTTGAAAATAACAGACAAAGCGAATCGCTTAACTACTATATGAGAAACCTTATGCTTCCAGATGAGTGTAAAAGATTATGTCAAAGAAGAACAATATTAAATCAGCGTTCATTTTATCCTTCACTTCTTTATAAAGTTCAGTACAAATTCTGGGAAGATAAAAATAGGATCTGCGATTTTTCTAATTTAAAAGATTTACCGGAAATAAAAAATGTTTCAGAAACTCCATATATTAAAAATACGAGACATTTTTTACGCTCAAAAGAAAAAGAGCAAAAAGAACAGTTGAATTTTCTTAGATAAATTTTTTTTAAGTTTTTTTTATTTAAATATTTTTAAGGAGTATTTTGGAAATTTTACAAATAATATGCTGTTTAAATGTTGAGGAAAGTTATATAAGGATAACTAATCATTTTAAAAACCAACCTTATATTTGTTTTGAAGAATTTATAACAGATATAGATGAGCTAAAAAATAAATCACTTTATAAAAAATGGGATTATTCAGTAGTTGATAAAAAACTTTCCTGGCGGGAAGAAGCAGAAAAAATTTTTAATAAAAATAATATAAAAATAATTTACTTCGATGATGATTATCAGAAAGTTATAGAATCTATAAAGGATAAGATTCCAAAAGAATTAGAAGATAATATTGATAAAATTAGCGGATCCTCAAGAGGCTTCCAAAAGCCCAGGGAAATAAGATATATAGAAAAGGCGGTAGAAAGAAAAGTTTATACTGGTATTGAAAATAAATTAATCATTGTATCCAGCCTTACAAGATGTGCCGGTGCAACTACAATTACTCTATGTCTTGCAAAATATTGCTCTGATTTAAACATTTTATCATCTGTTGTTGAGCCACCCATAAGCACTCCTACAATATTTAACTGTATAGGAATAGGAGAAAGACTTGAAAACGTAGAAGATGAACAAGACAATTTTTATTCATATCCTCATGAAATTTCATACGGTAACAGAATAAAAAATAAAGCTGAATATGTATTTGACAATATTGTCTGGGTTGTACCGGATGACAGAAAAAAGGCAATAGAAAATTGGGGATATAATCAAATGCTTCAACTGATACATG
>PEXF01000011.1 GCA_002779205.1 Candidatus Hydromicrobium americanum | reverse complement strand
ATCTTGACGATTTTACTCCAGGTCTGCCTCCTAAAAAATCAACCTCCAGCCCCGAGTCATCAGCAAGAGTGATTTTATTTGTATAAAGAGAAATACTTCTGGCCTTAAGTCTTGCATTCTCTAAAAAGCTGCTTCCCTTCTCCCCTACATCCGGAAACTTTTTAAAATCTTTAAAAGTCAGCCATTTCACATTTAATGAAACATTAGAAAATGATTTTATCTCTTTGATTTTTCCAATATTTTTTGAAGCAATAACTATCTGCAATAGATTAGCACCTGAATGATTAAATAATAAAAAAAAATAATAATTACAAATTCTGACTTAATATCTTCTTTTGAATTTCTATAATTTCCTCTATAGCGGCAGTCGCCTTTTCCAGCATTTTATCAAAGTCTTCCCTGCTAAAAGGATTAACTTCTGCAGTAGATTGGACTTCAATTAATTCACCCCTGGAATTCATAACTACATTCATATCCACCTGTGCTTTTGAATCCTCTTTGAAACAAAGATCTACAAGGATCTCCCCATCAACAATACCCACGCTTACAGCTGCCAAAAAATTTTCTACTGGCATTATATCAATAATCTTTCTCTCAATCAGTGAATGCATACAATCAAAAAGAGCAATAAAGCTGCCGGTTATTGATGCAGTTCTGGTTCCGCCATCTGCTTCGATTACATCACAATCTATCCAGATGGTTCTTTCACCAATTTTATTTAAGTCAACTACACTCCTCAGCGACCTGCCGATCAGCCTCTGAATCTCATGAGTTCTGCCATTAATTCTACCTGTGGTTTGAGCCCTGACTATTCTCTGCGGAGCAGCACCAGGAATCATATCATATTCAGCAGTAATCCAGCCTGAACCTTTACCCGCTAAAAACTTAGGAACTTTATCCTCAACAGTAGCTGTGCATACAATCCTGGTTTTCCCCATCTCAATAAATACTGAACCATCAGCATGCGATATATAGTTCCTGGTTATCTTTATTTTTCTAATTTCATCTTTTTCCCTGCCATCTATTCTTTCAACCATCGCCGTCAACCTTTCCTTTAAATAATGTTGGTGCATCTTATTTTTATTATCTTTCAGATATCCAGTTTTGTCCTTATAACTTCCCTTATATCTTCGCCCAGGAATATCTTTCCCACTCCAAAGAAATTGCTCATCATGCCGGTTTCGTAAAAAATCCTCTCCGGTTTTTTACCTTTACCGGCGCATAATCCTCTTTCTGTAAGCATTTTTTTTACATCTTTTGCAGTCTCCACCGCTGAACTTATTACCCTGACCCCATTACCGCTGCAGGCCAAAATCTGCTTTTCAATTAATGGAAAATGGGTGCAGCCTAATATCAGTACATCAATACCAGCCTCAAATAATGGTTTTAGATAACCGTAAATCGCCTTATTAAGACGCCCGCCTTCGAGAATACCTTTTTCTACAAAGTCCACCAGCAAAGGAGCAGGTACAGAGAACGTCTTTATATCAGAATCTATCTTTTCAATCTCTCTCTCGTATGCATTACTTTCAACCGTGCCTTTGGTTGCAATAACTCCCACCTTTTTATTTCTGGTATTGCAGACAGCAGTTCTGGCTCCTGGCTCTATTACTCCTATAATTGGTATATCATAATGTTTCTTTAAATCATTCAAGGCTGCAGCAGTAGAAGTATTACAGGCAATTACAATAAGTTTTACGTCTTTATTATAAAGAAATTTAGTTATTTTAAAAACAAATTTTTTAACTTCACCTAAATCGCGTGGGCCGTACGGAACCCTTTCAGTATCCCCGAAATATATGGTGCTTTCATCAGGAACAACCTTTATTATTTCCCGTAGAACAGTAAGGCCACCCACTCCGGAATCAAATACTCCTATTGCTCTATTATCCAACTTTACTCTTTCTGTATTATTTATTAATATCTTCTAAACCTGCAATAATCTTAAAAATTAAATACTTTAATTAATCTCAAGTTTTTTAATCTACTAATTATATAATTTTTAAAATAAAAATAAAAAATATCTTTAGTGTTTACAGAAAACATTTTTTTAAAAGATTTACAATTTCATATTAAGTTCTGATAATACCAAAAATTGCCAAACAAAGTGAGTTAATCTCCATGGGCAGGTGGTTTTCCATATCCAGTTGATATTCGAATTTACCTTCCAACACGTGTCTGATATTAATGAAATAATAATAATAAATAATAAAACACTTGACATTGTGCATTTATAATGCATAATTTGGATTGATAGGGGTTTAACATGGATACAAAAAATAAATATATTAAGAGAACTCTTGAACCAGTTTTAAAAAAAGCATCCGCTGAATTTCCAGCAGTTGTGCTTACAGGCCCTCGTCAGTCCGGTAAAACCACCCTTCTTAAACACTTGTTCAATAAAAGCCACAAATATGTTTCACTTGAACTTCCAGATATTAATGCTTCTGCAGTTAATGATCCGCGAGGATTTCTTGAAATGTATCCCCCACCCGTAATTTTTGATGAAGTCCAGTATGCTCCAAATCTTCTATCTTACATAAAAGAATATATAGATTCTAATCGAAGCAAACATGGACAATATATTCTAACCGGTTCACATAACCTTCTTTTGATTAGACATGTAACTGAATCTCTTGCAGGACGTGCAGCAATACTAAAACTTCTTCCACTTTCATATAAAGAAATTGTGAATAATCCCCATTCACAATTACCATGGGAATCAATAAGCACACCCCATAAACATCGTGAACTCTCTTATAATTACTTATGGAAAAGTTTGATCCGGGGTGGTTATCCTGAACTTGTCACTGAACCTTATCGCAATATTACACTATGGCATGCAAGCTATGTACAAACCTATCTTGAACGGGATGTACGTATCTTACGACAGGTAGGTGATCTTACACTATTTCAAAATTTCCTTCGCATGATAGCAATACAAAGCAGCCGGCTTTTAAACATTACAGATATATCAAGAGATCTTGGAGTAGCGGTCAATACTATTAAAGCATGGTTGTCAATATTAGAAGCTACATATCAGATAATCATACTACGCCCATATTTTGCTAATATCGGAAAACGTCTTGTTAAAACTCCTAAAGTATATTTTACAGATGTTGGTACACTTTGTTATCTTGCTGGTCTAAAAGATCCTGAGCATGCAGCTTCTGGTCCAATGGGTGGTGCTATTTTTGAAACAGCAGTACTATCTGAATTAATAAAAACTTTCATACATCGCGGGAGAGAACCACAAATATATTTCTGGAGAACAACAGCAGGAACAGAAATAGATATTATTATTGAATACAGCGGAAAATTAATTCCTATAGAGGTTAAACTTTCTTCAACACCGAGAATTTCGATGGCATCGGAAATAAAAATTTTCCAAAAAGATTTTAAAAACCGCTCGGCAAAAGGATATATAATACACCCTGGAGATATTCAGCTTCCATTAGGCTCGAATGTTATTGCTTTACCGTTTGCAAATCTATAAGTTTAAGCACCTTTTTATTGGCTTTTCTCCATTTCCTCAAATTCAATAATCCTTTTATAGAGTTAAATCTTGACCCTTCTTTTTAAAGAATAATGGCTTAATCTATTTTTCCTGCTGCTCAATTTAAAGTTCGAATCTGTTTTTCTTGACATTAGTTACCAGACATATTATCATATATTATTGGCTGTCTGGTAATGCCCATATTACATTACCAGACAAGTAGTTAGCATTATTAAATTGTCTGGTAATATAGAAGTAATTTATGGAAATTTTAAATGGAATTTTAAAAGAAGAATTAAACAGGCTTAAAAGCCTAAAAAATAATTATGAGCACGAATTAAATAAACTTCTAAAAGGAAGTCTTGTCAAGAAAGAAATAAAAGGGCAAGTATATTACTATCTTAATTATAGAAATGGCAAAAAAGGTATTTTTAAATATTTAGGCAAACTGGATAAAGAAAAACTTTCTAAGATTAAAAATGAAATCGATGAAAGAAGAAAACTTAGAAAATTATTTATCAAAGTTAAAAAAGATATTGCAAAACTATAAAGAATATCTCATGGAAGGAAAAAGTAACTTATTTCAGCATGTTTTTATTGATTTAACTGTATTATTGGTTCCCAGAATTATTTCCATCTTTGGTGGAGGCGGCGGGAATCGGTCTTTCGTCTCACTTCGTTCGCTCACGTAAACGCAGACTCCTTCAGCTTCCGCTTCAGTCCGTCTTTTCGATTCCTTGAAAACATGGATCCACCATGTTTTCATTGCATTAGCTATATCATTCT
>PEXF01000042.1 GCA_002779205.1 Candidatus Hydromicrobium americanum | reverse complement strand
GATATATGCTTTCTGGGGAACCTATACAGAGGCATATAAAGTAATTGAAGATATTGGACTGGATGTATTGACTCCATTAGGAGACCAATCTGGAAATAGTACTATTGTGGCCAATACTTCTTCAGGATGGAGAGATTATAGCAGAAGTAATATTACAGAGCACACTGCTTTTATGTCTACTTTAAAATTAAAGGAGGATGCTGCGGATTATGGATATTCTCTTGAAGGGGGACAATCTCCTCTAAAATTTAAAATAGATGCAGTTGATTCCGAGAGGGGAGATATTTCAGATATAGCTATTAATTTTTCTTATGACACTTACAGGGTTGTTTTTGAATATAATAGAGAAAATAATAATTATCTAAAGTTTACAGGAGGTACTCCTCATACTGATTATGAAACCGGTAAGCAGATTGCAGTTAAAAATGTAATTGTTATTATTACAAGCATTAAAGGGCCCATTGATCAATGGGGTCATATGGCTGTCAGAACAACCGGGACCAGTGATATAGGTAAAGCCTTTTTCTTTATGGATGGAAATGTGGTAAAAGGAACATGGGAAAGAACATCAGTTTTTGATCCATTTAAATATAAAGATGATGATGGAAATATAATACTGTTCAACCGCGGCCCTACATGGGTAGCACTAATAGAGGACACCAATAAGCTTACATATTAGAGATTTATATTAATTATTTTAGTTATATTTTGAGTGAACAAACTGAAAAAGAATTAATAAAAAACGATATTTTAGGAAAAGTATTATTTTCGAGTTCAGATATAAAAGATAGAATTTCCGAACTGGGAAAAGAAATTACACAGGACTATAAATATAAAAATCTGCTTCTGGTTAGTATTTTAAGAGGAGGAGTGATATTTCTATCCGACCTGATAAAGGAAATTGACCTTCCCTTAAGCATAGATTTCATGAGTATTTCTGCATATGGTATTAATGGTACATCTACAGGTGTGGTCAGGATCACTAAAGACCTTGATGAATCAATAGAAGGGAAGGACGTATTGATCGCAGAAGATATCATTGATACCGGGCTTACTATAAGTTATCTACTCAGAAACTTAAAATCAAGATTTCCCAATAGCCTTGAAATATGCACTCTGCTGGATAGGGATATAAGAAGAATTGCAGATATTAATATTAAATATATAGGCTTTAAAATTGGAGAGAAATATATAGTTGGCTATGGTCTGGATTATAAACAGAAATTTAGAAATCTGCAGTCAATATACGAGTTAAAATTAGATACTGTAAAAAAAGATATCGAATTCTTAAAGAGCAGCTCTAACGTATAACCCGATCCTACAACTCCCATGAACATGGAGCTACACTACAAACTATAGGAGATAGTGTTGGTCTTGTGTTTAATCCTATAACTTTTAGGAATGCTTCTTCTATGAATGGCTCTAAATTAATAATTTTGTAATTTTAATAAATTAAATAAAACAGGAAGTATCTATTATTCTGTGATAAATAAAATATAGTTCATCGATTTATATTATTAAGTGTTATATAATTACCAGTAAAAATATTAAATTTTTCTAAAAGTGAAAAATAAAAAAAATTCTAATTTAATAAAAATGACGTTAGAAGGTGTAAGGATAGAACTACCTTCTCATAAACCGATCCTTCTTTTAAAAGAAGAAAATGGAAACAGATATTTACCTATCTGGATTGGACCTTTTGAGGCTTCCGCTATAGCGCTTGAAATGTCTAATATAAAAACACCAAGACCTATGACTCATGATTTGATTATTAATATTATTAATAATTTAAAAATAAGTATTGATAACATCGAGATAACAGATATCAGGGATAATACATTTTATGCAATAATAAATATTAAAAATACAGATAGAAAAGTTGTCAGAGTTGATTCAAGACCTTCTGATGCTATAGCTACGGCTGTTAGAAGTAAATGTGACATTTATGTAGCGGAACATGTTTTAGAATCAGGCGGGTTGAGAATACAATCAATAGAAGAAGAGGTAAAAAAATTTAAAAACTTCCTGAATCATGTTGAACCTGAAGATTTTAAGGATAAATAAATACTAATAAATGATCTTTTTCCCAGACAAACTTTTTATTAAAAAAGATCTTTTA
Source organism: Candidatus Hydromicrobium americanum (assembly GCA_002779205.1). Classification (GTDB taxonomy): domain Bacteria; phylum Actinomycetota; class Humimicrobiia; order Humimicrobiales; family Humimicrobiaceae; genus Hydromicrobium; species Hydromicrobium americanum. The sequence continues at coordinate 5,786 of PEXF01000042.1, read as the reverse complement.
GTAATAGTAATAATTAATAAACCATCTATGTAACCTATATCCTGCCGTATATATGCTTACTGTATTGTTTTTTTCTATTGACTTTAATAAGCTTAAATCTTAAAATTACACTAATGTAATTACAATGATGTAATTAAAATTATAACATGGTAAATATATAGTTTAATATGAAAAGTGGCATAATAAAAAAATTTTATAGTTCTAAAGAAGTTTGTAAGATAATCGGGATTACCTACAAGCAGCTTGATTATTATGATAGGACTGATTTTATAAAGCCTTCTATAAATAAAGCAGGTGGTTATGGAACCAGAAGGATGTATAGTTTTAATGATTTAATGAAATTAAAGGTTATTAAAAAATTAATGGAAGCCGGAATAAGCTTACAAAAACTAAGAAAAACAAAAAGATATCTTGAACAGTATGGTGATAGCAATAACAGCAGTGACGATGGGTTTTTAAAAGTAACACTGATATCTGATGGGAATACTGTTTATGCTTGTAATTCTGATAAAGCAATAATAGATACATTGAAGAGCGGCCAGGGTGTTTTTGGAATCGCTCTGGGGAAAGTGTACTCTGATCTAAACGGGGATATAGAAAGATATTTAATTAAAAATAATAAAAAAGATGTAACTGCCGAAAAAGTTAAAGAAATTATAATATATGAATAATTGGAGGTTGATTTTAAAACTCTATGGTTAAAAATTTATTGGAAATAAGAGAAAATTTAAATAAGAATAATAGGCTTAATAAAAAATTTAAAAATGCTGAGAATATAAAATTTGCACATAATAGTGAAAAAGAATTTTCTAAGATATTAGATTTCTATAGAATAAAATGGGAATATGAACCTAAAACTTTTACACTACGTTTTGACAGGAAAGGTAATCCTACGGTTAGCTTTACTCCAGATTTTTATCTGCCTGATTTAGATTTGTATATAGAACTCACAACTCTTAATCAGAAATTAGTTACAAAGAAAAATTATAAGATAAAAAAGTTAAAAGAATTGTATCCGGATATAAATATAAAATTATTTTATAAAAAAGATTATATTAGCTTATTATTTAAGTATTTAAATAAATAAAAACTTTCTTTTTTAGAAGTATAAAGTTCCTGAGTAACTTTCTATATTTTTCTATATTAAAATTATCGAAATCAGCCATAAGACTCTCCTGTCTTAAGGAAGGAGATATAAGATTGTCAATGACGGTAGGGCATACCGTTTCAGCCTGTGGAGTGAATCCGTTAGGAATCACTGTGAAGCAGGAATCTCTCGTCCTTCAGGATTGAGAGCATGTCAAAAAATATCCTTATTATATATAAAAATGACTGGTAAAGTTAATGGTAATTTAAAAGGTGATATAAGAAACCTGTTCAGCAGGTATGGAACAATTAAGGGAAGACCAACCATCTGGGGAGCTGTCAGAATAATACTGGTTAAGCCCGGAGTTCAGGCTTTAATTTTTTACAGGTTTTATCGTAAACTTTATAAATTAAAATTAAGGCTTTTAGCAGAGTTCTGCAGCAGGTTAAACTTTTTCTTTAATGGATCAGAAATCGATCCTGGCGCTGAAATCGGTTCTGGATGTAGATTATGGCATCCTGCAGGTGTTGTTATCGGTAGGGGAGTAAAGATTGGAAATAATGTAAGTATCTTTTCTAATGTTACTATAGGCGGTCTTGGTCATTCTATATTTCATCATGGTGAGCCAGGTTATCCAGAAATCGGAGATAATGTAATTCTATATACTAATGTTACAGTATTAGGACCGGTAAAAATTGGAAACAATACTACTATTGGGGCACACTCATTAATTTTAGAATCCTTTCCTGATAATTGTCTGGTAGCGGGGAGTCCAGCCAAAGTAATTAAATCATTTTAATAAATCATCATATTAAAATAAATATTAATCAATATTGTTAGAAGCTAATCAAGTTTACATAATATACATTATCGGAAGTTGTAATATTTTATAATATTACATAAAAACTCCTGCAAAAATTTCAGCTTTTGAAGATTCTATATTAAAAGTGTTGTTATTAATTAGTGAGGTTCTATTTACCGGTACTTCCGAATCCGCCTTCTCCCCTGCTGGTTTTGCCTAAATCTTCAACTATTTCTAACTTAACTTCTTCAACTTTATGGATTACAAGCTGGCATATTTTGTCACCTTTTTTTATTTTAAAAGTATTTTTTGGATCAAGATTTATAAGGATAGCGCAAACCTCTCCTCTATATCCGGAATCAATAAGGCCCGGAGTATTTACCACACTTATGCCATTTTTTATAGCAAGCCCTGATTTAGGCTGAATAAAACCAGCATAACCTTTTGGTATGGAGATTTTAATTCCTGTAGGTATCTTTTTTCTTTCAAATGGTCTTAATTCGCAATTTATAGAACTGTATAAATCTAGCCCTGCATCTCCTTCATGAGCATACTTTTGGTTTTGGAATAGATCTGTCAAGCAGCTCAACTTTTATTTCAATTATGTTATTAATAGATTTCATTTATAGTTTTTAAAATCATCCTTTAAATCCACATAAAGAGATTTATATATCTCATATATTTTCATATATCTTTCTACATTTTCTTTTATTGAATCAATCTGTAAATCTTCCCTTATCGTCTTACTGCATGCCTCCTCTACACTACTATATATCCCACTTCCAACTCCAGCAAGTAGGGCTGCCCCATAAGCTAGGCCTTCTCAACATTTAAAGTAACAACCTTTAAGTTTAGAATATCTGCTATAATCTGCCTCCAGATACTACTTCTTGCTCCACTACCAAATAATATTATTTTATTCGAAGTTATATTTAATTCTCTCATTATAGACAGACAATCCAGCTGGCTAAATGCTACTCCTTCTATAATTGATCTAACAAAACGGTCTGGTCTGTGCAGATAAGAAATACCAAAAAATACACCTCTTGCATATGGATCGGCATGGGGTATTCTCTCTCCTGATAAATATGGTAAAATATAAGTCCATCTGATCCAGCCGGTACTCTCTACTTGCTTATTTAACAGGTCATATCCTTCTGTATCAGGGTAGCTCCTGGATATTTCTTTGGGGTTGGTCCAAATTCATCAAAATACCATTTAAGGGACCCAGCAGCTGAAAGTGTTACCCCTGTAAGATGCCACTTGCCAGCTACAGCATGACAGAAAGAATGTACCCTGCCCTGAGGATCATATAAAGGATCATATAAAGGCATATCGCTATGTGCAAATAAAATACAACCTGAAGTTCCTATTGAATCTGAAATAAGGCCACTTTTTACAATACCAGAGCCTACTGCTCCAGCAGCATTGTCACTACCACCCCCAACTATGGGAGTACCTTGAGCTAATCATGTAAGGTTAGAGGCTTCCCTGTTAACTCTTGAAGATATTACATTAGATTCACAGGAAGAGCTCTGTTGTATGATAGCTTTATGAAACCATAATAACCAAATATTTTATATATAGTTTCGCATTGTTTGAAAGTTCTCTGATCACACCAGAGTATTGCAGGTCTAATTACATTTCCACCATTATCTAAAAAAACACTTCCATACATCTGTCCTGATAATCCGACACAGGCAATATTTTCAGCAGAAATATTTGATTTTTTTATAACATCCTTTATGGTTTTTATTGAAGCGATCCACCAATCATCTGGAATTTGCTCAGCCCAGCCAGGTTTTGGAGTTATTAGTTTGTAATTACTTGTACTTGAAGCTACTGGTTTACTATTTTCATCTATTATTACAGTCCTTGTTGAAGTTGTTCCTACATCAAGGCCTAAAAGAAATCTCATAACTTTTAATATAGTTACTTTTTATATTATTTCATTCTTTTTGCTAATATTAATTCTATATCTCCCCTGTGATCTTCCGGGGTAAAATATGCTTCTACTATCTCTTCATTGGGCAGGTTGCTGATTCTTTCATTCATAATATTTAATGCAGTAGAATTTATTTCAATAGCTTTCTGTACCGGCATTCTTTCTGGATTTATATCTATTCCAAAATATTCATTATAACCTACCATTTTTAATGAAAATAGTGAAGCTTCAGCCTGCTGCCATTCCACAACTCCAACATTTAAATCCTGGTCATAATTACCCATAGGCTGACTATTCCAGTGAGTATGAAAGAGTCTGCCTTCTCTTGTTACTCTACTAAAGGCGTAAGGAGCATCTTCAAACCCCATCCTGATATGCCCTATTTCTGGCTGCATTCCTAATAATCTATAACCTTTTTTAAGGAGGTCTTTGTTAATTTCAGATTTTAATCTTGATTCAATATCATGACAGGCTAATAGTCCATCTGCAGTAGTTCTATAAATATTATTAGGAGCAGGCTCATATGGTTTTGGTTCTATAGCAACTGGAACTCCTGGGACCTCATCCATAGCATAAGCTACTGCATTTTCAAATCTATCCCACATGTCATAGTAATTTGTACCTAATGAGTAAAGATAACCGTCTATTCCTGGCCATATACTGGCATGGTGCAAACCTTTATCTTTTACAAACTTTAGGCAATTTATTAAAATTTCAATCGCTTTGTCTCTATATTTATCATAAGGGTTTGATAATGAACCGAATTCATATTCCCTGGAATAAAATATTGAAGGATAACAGGAAAGTAGCCTGATTCCAGTCTCCTGTTCAAGTTTTTTATAAAGGTGATAATTATCTTCATTTACCTCTAAGGGGTAATGAGCTTCAATTGCTTTCACTCCATATTTTGCCATATCTGCTGCCATCTCTAGTCTTTGTGGAATATCTTTATTATCTACGTATGCTTCATGAAATCTCCCACCGACTGGCGTAAAATACCATATACCCACAGAGATTTTGATATCAAGATTAAAACTATTTAGGTGTTCGATTAGCTCTTGCCTGGATCGCCTCTTAGACTGATAATTTGTATTTAAGACTTTCATAATTTATACTCCCATCCTTATATTACCAAGATATATTAGAATATCTCTTTAGTATTTCATCAACCCTAAGTATGTTTTCATTACTAGTATTTTTTGGTACTTCACATCCAGCAGCAATAAAAGTAGTGTTGTTGCCTATATTAATACAACTAACTACAGCATTTTCTATATCTTTCTCACTCCCCTCAAGAAGAATGGAAACAGGATTGAAATTACCACATGCTGATGATTTTCCTTCAAACTTTTTTACTGCAGTTCCAAAATCTACCATCCAATCTATATCTATAATATCAGCACCTGTATCACAAATATAATCAAGTATTCCACTAATATTTCCACAAATATGAAGTTTGGCTTTACAGTCTGCTTTATGTATTTCCTCTACAATTCTTTTTTCATAAGGTAGTGCGAACTTACGGTAGTATTTAGGACCAATTAGTGAAGCCACTGCATCTCCAATACCAATGAAATCAGCTCCTGCATTTATCTGCTCTAATGCAAATCTTATTTCCTGTTCGACACATAATTCCAACAATTCAACGACAAAATCAGGATCATCATTAAAATCTAACATCATAGCATTAATACCCCTTAAACCTGCAAGTTCAGCAAGTGCACCTTCAACCCAACCTAAAATTGGAAAATAACCTTTTATTTTTCCATTAAAAAGTTCTACTGCCTTTATACGATCCAACATCCTCATGCTTTTTAAAGGACCCTTCACTTTAACTTTTTTAATATCTACATATTCTTTAATTAAAAAATCTTTACAAAATGGTACATCATCTTCAGGAAAAACAACATTTGCACCAAAATCAAATAATTCTCTGCAGGGATCAGATATAG
>PEXF01000118.1:3239-4185 GCA_002779205.1 Candidatus Hydromicrobium americanum | reverse complement strand
TATTTTTTACTGGCCGGGCTTATGGCTGTGGGAGCAATTGGATTTTTTATCCGCAGCGCTTTAGGTTCTTTACCGGTGAAAAAAGGAATATTAGTGAGTGTTGGCCGTTTTAAAAATAAGCTGGCCGCAAGTGAGGCACTTTCTTTCGGCAGGATAGATATTCCTATTTTATTTTATCAGGCTGTAAGGTTTACTGTTTTAGGAACATGGTTTGTTTTAATAATACTTATTAAAACTTTAAAAGGTCTGCCTTCCTTTGGCATTCAAATAGTTTTATTACTGGTTATACTTGTAGCTACCATTCCAAAAGAAAAAATAAGCCGAATAAAATTACCATTTTTTTATATAGGTTGCTTCTTTAATAAAATTAAAAGCGAAGCGTCTAACAGGGAAATATACCGGACCATATCACTTCTTATTAACCTTTTTACTATAAAAGGTGAAAATATTTTAGGTTCAAATTACATCCTGGAAGAGATCATAAAAACTGTCAAGGTTACAAAACCGGTATATCTTCAGATGCTTTCTCTGTGGAATATGAACATGAAAGAAGAAGCTGCAGGCTATTTTTCCAGGGCAATAGGAACAAAGGAAGCTAAAGACTTGTCAGGAGTATTTTTAAAGCTGGACTACATAAGTCCAAAAGAGTTAAAAAACCAGCTTACCCATTACCAGAACAATATCAAGACAGAAAGGACAACTTCGCGGGAAAGGGTAAATGAGAGAAACGGTAACCTTATCTATATACTTGCCATAATTTCAGCAGTAGTGGTTCTACTAAATTTTTTAGTAGTAGTTTTAACAGAAGTTTTTACATCTTATAATTTATTATCTTTTTAGAAGGAAGAAAGGGGTTTATATGAAAACGTTTATTGTAATAATGGCCACAGTAATTTTAGGGATTCTAATTTGGGGTCTTATACTTGGGAAGGGAGATAATTCCTTA
>PEXF01000118.1:2763-2921 GCA_002779205.1 Candidatus Hydromicrobium americanum | reverse complement strand
AGTAGATGTAACTAAAACAGTGAAATATAAAAGATTTGAATTTGATAGTAGGGAGACCATAAATTATAAGATCGGCGTACCAATAAAGAAGATAGTTAGCATGGGGAAGATTTTGGGTATAAAAGATGAAGACAACAGATGTGATTATGTAATGGAAG
>PEXF01000118.1:2244-2722 GCA_002779205.1 Candidatus Hydromicrobium americanum | reverse complement strand
TAACTATTGCTGTGGTTATACTATATACTTTTACTTTAGTTTTTACAGAGGACTACAGACAGGCTCAAAGAAACAGCTACCGTTTAAAATATGTATGTGAGGAGCTATCTGCCACCGGAGCATCTTTTTATGACCAGGAGAAGTACGGGGAGGGGTATACTGTTTTTAATACTGATGAGGGTATTAAGGCGATTAAAGACCAGATAACCCATCTTCTTTCAGTAGATAGTGACCTGGCACCTGCTTCAAATTCATACTGGTCCAAGAATATGGAATATAAAGTTTATTTTTATGATGATTCTGGGATATGTAAAGTTTTTTACAATGGGGACCTGGAAAGGGAAGAACCTTTTTCTTATGGTTCTGAACACAAAGACGATTGGACATCATACAACGAGGTTATTGGAGATCCAACCGTAGTTGTAACTATTAATGCCGGTCCCGGTAGGTTTAGGATAAAAATTTTAGATCCTATACC